>QIGP01000145.1 GCA_003228965.1 Gammaproteobacteria bacterium | reverse complement strand
ATCAAGCGGTGTGTACTGCAGTCTGTCAAATTGCCCACTTTCTTTTCAACCTTGTATGTCCTTCTTAAGTACGCCGTGCCAGCGCACTCATGAATAATGCAGGCTAGGCCGTGTGGCTTAAGAACCGGCGCAGGCGGTTTTTAAGTTGCTGCAGCGCGAGCGCGCGGTGACTTAGCGTGCTCTTTTGTTCGCCGGACAGCTGCGCCGCAGAACCAATGGCGTCGTGCGGTAAAAACACCGGATCGTAACCAAAGCCGTTGTTGCCTTTGGGCGCAAGCGCAATATGGCCTTCCCATTTGCCTTCACAAATAAGCGGGGCCGGGTCTTCGCCGTGACGCAGAACCACAAGTGTGCAACGAAAACGAGCGGTACGTAACGCGTGTGGAACATCGGCGAGGGTTTCGAGCAGTTTGTCGATGTTGTCTTGATCGGACGCATTGGCGCCTGCGTAGCGCGACGAATAAATGCCCGGAGCTCCTTGCAGGGCATCCACTTCAAGACCTGAGTCGTCACCAAGGGCTGCGCAGCCGGTCTGTTGGCACGCCGAACGCGCCTTCAGCAGCGCGTTTTCAACGAAGGTAAGGCCCGTTTCTTCGACATCAACCAGACTCAGTTTGCCTGAGCTTGTGATATCGAGGTCGAGCTCGCTTAACAGAGCGCCAAGCTCTTTCAGCTTGCCAAAGTTATGGGTGGCTATGATCAGTTTTGGGTTCATGTCCGATCCGTAGGGTGACGACATGGCAAGACTAACTCACGTTAGCCATAGCCTCACGCTGCAACGCCATCAGCTGTTCGTTGCCGGCACTCGCAAGGTCCAGCAGCTGATTTAGTTCGTCGCGTGAAAACGCATGGCCTTCTGCCGTTCCCTGCACTTCGATGAAATGGCCGGCGTCGTTCATGACGACGTTCATGTCTGTTTCGGCCGTGGAGTCTTCCGCATAATCCAGGTCAAGAACGGGAAAGCCGTTAAAAATACCGACCGAGATCGCGGCAATTTGGCCGTGTAGCGGAGTGCTTTTGATGCGCCCGCTTTTGATCATCCAGTTCACCGCGAGCTTGAGCGCAACGAAAGCACCTGTGATCGACGCTGTGCGAGTGCCGCCGTCGGCCTGCAAAACGTCGCAGTCGAGCGTAATTGTGTGTTCACCCAGAGCTTCCAAATCAATGGCAGCGCGCAGTGAACGGCCAATGAGGCGCTGAATTTCAAGGGTGCGTCCCGATTGTTTGCCGCGACTGGCTTCTCGCTGGTTACGGGTGTGGGTGGAGCGTGGCAGCATGCTGTATTCGGCGGTTACCCAGCCTTTGCCTGTATTGCGCAGGAAAGGCGGCACGCGATTCTCAACGCTTGCTGTGCAAAGTACACGCGTATCGCCACAGCTTATAAGTACAGAGCCTTCGGCGTGTTTGGTGAAATTGTGTTCAAGAGTTAGCGGTCGAAGTTGATTGGCTGCTCGACCACTAGGGCGATTTATCTGAGGCATTTGGACATCCGTAGGTTCGGGTAAGTAAGAGTCGGCGTAGTGTCTACGCCACTATGCGCTAGCTGTCTTGCCAGTGAATGACAACGGCGCTTGTGTTGTCGCTGTGAGGAGCCTCGGCCGCAATGGCCGCTTCCATGAGTTCCGTGAGATTGCTGAGTAAGTCCATTTCGGCGAAGGCGCTTGGGAAGCATTCGGCAATGATGTGGTCGTCGGCTCCACCCCAAAGGCCGTCGCTGCATAGTAGCAGCACGTCGTCGCGTTCTAGGGTTTTAGCGCCGGCCACGCTGCAAATTGGATCGTGCGACTCTCCGCCAATGCAGTGCTCGACGTAGTTGCGCAGCGGATGCTCGCGATATTCGTCTTCGGTGATCAGGCCTTCGCGCAACAAAACTTCAATGTGGCTGTGATCGCGGGTTCGCGCGAGCATTTTGCGATTGCGCAAATGGTAAATGCGGCTGTCGCCCACGTGTGCCCAGTAGGCTTTGTCCTTTTGAATCAGCGCCATTGCGCAGGTAGCCCGAGGACGGGTTTCAATGCGCTGGTCTTTACCAAGCTCAACCAGCGTGTGGTGGGCGTGTTCTATGCAGTCAACCAGGAATTCGCGGGGGTGGTAGACAGGCTTTTCGGCGGCTGCATAAATCTCAAGAATAGTGTTCCTGGCTAATTCGGCCGCGCGGGCGCCTTCGTTATGTCCACCCATGCCGTCTATAACGACAGCAAACACACTGTTTTCGTCGACTTCCAGGCCGACGCGATCCTGATTTTCTTCGCGATGCCCTATAAGACTAAGGCTGGCGGTTTCGATGGGCACAGTTAAATGCGTTTGTACTGGTTCGAACAGATTGGTGCGCTGGTTTGTTTTCGTCGCAATTCCACAGTAATCTCGTCGCCAATCGTTGCAAATGGTGTTCGACAGTTTGCCAACTTAGGCCCCAAAAAGCCAAGGAATACGCTCACACTTACTTTGCGGAGACATTGAATGACACGCAGCATGACCGGGTTTTCAAGAAAGGATCACAGCGCGCCGTGGGGCGAGCTGGCGATTGAATTGCGAGCGGTCAATCACCGCTATCTCGAGATGAGCTTACGATTGCCCGAAGAGCTCCGTTCTTTGGACCCGGCTATACGGGGTCTTGTGGGCAAGAAGCTTAGTCGCGGCAAAATTGATTTGAGCGTAAAGCTCAACTCGACACGCTCATCCGAAGAGAATATTAATCTTAATGAAGACTTGGTCGATCAACTGGTTAGTACCGCCACTAAACTTGGTGACAAGCTGGGCGGAGGCACGCTTCGTCCGATGGATGTACTTAGGTGGCCAGGTGTTGTGCTGGAACCTGTAAAAGACCTGGAGTCGATTCAGGCGCAGGCGTTGTCTCTTATTGAAGAGGCGTTGACCAGTCTTGTCTCGAGCCGCGAAGGCGAGGGTGAGCGTCTGGAGCAGATGCTGCGCGAACGTACTACCGCGATTACGCAACTTGTGAGCTCTACCCGCGACCGTTTGCCTTTGATACGACAGAATATTCAGGACAAACTCAGAGGTCGACTGAGTGACCTTGACGTTAAGGCTGATGAAGGTCGGCTGGAGGCTGAAATTGCCTTGTTGTTAAATAAGGCCGACGTTGACGAAGAACTGGACCGTTTAGACAGCCACGTCACGGAAGCGACGAATATATTGAAATCCTCCAAGCCGGTAGGGCGCAGACTGGATTTTTTGATGCAGGAATTTAACCGGGAGGCCAACACACTCGGGTCGAAATCGCAGGACGCTGAAACCACGAAAACCGCCATGGAGCTCAAAGTACTCATTGAGCAAATGCGTGAACAGGTTCAGAACATTGAATAGTAGGCTCGACTAACAAGTCTGTGTTTAAGCGAATTCGGGCCTGGTGGCGAACGCTAATGGGAAAAAATAACACGCCTCGATTGTTTGTCGTGGCCGCACCCTCGGGGGCGGGCAAGACGTCGCTGGTAAAAGAGTTGCTTAAGAAGCATCCGTCGCTGCGCATGTCTGTATCTTTCACGACCCGCCCCAAGCGCTCTAGTGAAGTGCATGGAGAGGACTACTGGTTTGTGAGCGTAGATGAGATTAATGACCTGAAGGCCAATGAAGATTTACTCGAGCACGCAAGGGTATTCGACAACTACTACGGTACCGGTAGTTCGCAGGTGCGAGAACTGTTCGACGCAGGTTTTGATGTGCTGCTCGAAATCGACTGGCAGGGCGCGAGGCAGGTGCGCAAAGCCATGCCGGAGAGCGTCAGTATTTTTATTTTGCCGCCTTCGCGCGAAGAGCTTGAAAAGCGCCTGCGCGGTCGTGACACCGACAGCGAAGAGGTAATTCAGCGCCGTTTGAGCGACTCTATTACTGATATGTCACATTGCAGCGAATTCGATTTCGTTGTGGTTAACGATAAATTTGATATTGCAGTCAATGACTTAAGCAAAATTGTCAGCGGTGACGGGGAAGCGTTGACCGGAACGCGTGACGAGTTGTCGCCGTTGCTTATGAATTTGCTGGGCGCGTAAATCACCTTGATAGTAAGCCGTTGCTACAGTTGGTAACGTTTAACAGTGATTTGGCTCTGGCGCCTGCCGTAGCCTTTCAGTAGACTCTGACTCCTTGCATTTTTAACACAGAAGATGTCGTCGCCCCAAGTTTGGCAGTGGCTCTTTATCAACTCTGTCAGGAACTTAAGATGGCTCGTATCACTGTAGAAGATTGCCTCGATCACGTAGACAACCTGTTTGACCTGGTCCTCGTGGCTGCCAAACGCGCACGCCGCATTGCTAACGGCGCCGAACCGCTGGTGGACGAAGACAACGACAAACCTACCGTGATTGCGCTGCGCGAAATTGCGGCGGGTCTGATTAGCCCTGACATTCTGGATGAATCGGAGATTGAGTACAGTGAGGCCCAGGCTGAAGAAGCTGAAGCCCGGAACGAGCTTGTGCCGCCGTCGGTTTTGCCTTCTGCCTGACGTTAAGTTGCGTAGCAACCGGAGCCACGCGTCACAACGGATGTCCTTATGGACACTGCCGCAACTTTCCTAGGGCGTCTGCCGCTAGGGCGTGGCTGGAATCTTGATGGGGCTCGCGGCCTCCTGAACAAGCTGCGTACGTACCTTCCCGCTGAACAAATCGCAACCGTAAGACGCGCCTACGAATTCGGCGCCAAAGCACACAGTGGGCAAATCCGCAAAAGCGGAGAGCCTTATATCTCCCATCCGGTCGCTGTGGCCAGCATTTTGGCCGACCTGCAGCTTGACTATCAAAGCATTACAGCTGCAATTCTTCATGACGTCGTGGAGGACACGCCGACCGCCATTGAGCACATTGTGCTGGAGTTTGGCGAAGAGGTAGCGGAGCTTGTCGACGGCGTAAGCAAACTCGATCAAATTCAGTTCAAGAGCAAGGCCGAAGCACAGGCCGAAAGCCTGCGCAAAATGATGCTGGCGATGGCACGCGACGTTCGGGTCATTTTACTGAAGCTGGCAGACCGCTTGCACAACATGCGCACTTTAGGCTCCATGCCTGCCGACAAAAGACGGCGCATCGCGCGCGAAACACTCGATATCTACGCGCCGATGGCCAACCGCCTTGGCATTAACGACATTCGTCTGGAGTTGGAAGACCTCGGGTTTCGCAATTTGTATCCGCACCGCTACCAGGTGATTGAGAAAGGCCTGAAGTCTCAGCTCGGTGGACAAAAGCGTATGCTCAAGCGCGTTACAAACAAGCTGCGCAAAGTATTGTTGGAACATCACGTACAGGCTGAAGTCACCGGACGTGAGAAGCACATTTACAGCGTTTATCAGAAAATGAAGCGCAAGGAAGTGTCGTTAGAAGACGTGGCCGATGTGTTTGGGTTTCGCATTGTCGTAGACGATGCCGACATGTGCTATCGCGTTCTGGGTCACGTGCATCGCACATACCGCCCCATGCTTGGGAGGTTCAAGGATTACATAGCGATTCCACGCGTTAACGGCTATCAGTCGCTGCACACAATGGCGGTAGGCCCCAATGCCATCCCGCTCGAAGTGCAAATTCGTACGCGTGATATGGATAATTTCGCTAATTCCGGAATTGCCGCGCATTGGTTGTACAAAACCGATCAAAGTGAAGAAGTGGCGCCACAAGTTCGGGCCAGAGCGTGGTTGTCCGGGCTAGAGGATTACCAGGCTGACAGCAACTCGGAAGAGTTTCTCGAAAGCGTCAAAATCGACTTGTTTCCAGACAAGGTATACGTGTTCACGCCGCGCGGGGATATTTTACGTTTGCCGCGTGGATCTACGCCGGTCGATTTCGCCTATGCGGTTCACACCGACGTGGGCAATCGCTGTGTGTCGGCACGCGTAGACAGGCGCCGTATGCCTTTACGCACGGTGCTCACGAACGGCCAAACAGTCACCATCAAGACCGAACGCGGCGCACACCCGAATCCGGGTTGGATGAATTTTGTGGTCACCGCCAAAGCACGCGCAGCCATTCGCGGCTATTTGAAACAACTGCGTTCCGAAGACGCTGTGAAAATGGGGCGCCGTTTGCTCGAATACGCGCTGGTTGAATTCAAAGCTAAAATTAGACACTTAAAGCCCGAACAAATGACTGAGTTACTTGGCTCAATGGGGCTTGAATCTCGCGATTCGCTGTACGAGCAAATCGGATTAGGCCACCAGCTCGCCCCAATTGTGGCGCGGCGTCTTTTATCCAGGAACGACGAGCTTGCCGCCGGCGACTCTGAGTCGAATTCTACCGAGCTGTCGATCACCGGCACGCAGGATATGGTCGTAAGCTACGCGAAATGTTGCTATCCGGTTCCGGGCGACTCTGTCATGGGGCATTTGAGTTCAGGTCGCGGGCTAGTGATTCACAGGCAGCAGTGCGGCAACCTTGCCGAATTCAGAAAGCAGCCCGACAAATGGATTGATGTGTCCTGGGAAGCCGGGATTGAGTCGCAGTTTATGGTGGCTATTCAGGTTGAAGCACTCGACAAAGTTGGTGCCCTGGCCTCGGTAGCTACACGTATATCCAATGCCGGCTCTAATATTGACCATGTTGAAGTGGTGGATACCGACGGTGACGCTTCAAGTCTGCGTTTCAGTATTCGAGTTAAAGACGCCGATCATTTACGGCGGGTCATGAAACAAATCGATGGCATGCCCGACGTTTTGGTGGTTGAACGGGTGATCGCCTCGTAGTCAAATAGGTCCATTCGGACAAGGCATCTGCTGAAACAATCAATCAGGGTTTGTTCATCAGACTGCTAGAATACTTTTAGCCCAATTTTTTTTTACAGTGAGGATATTTCGTGTCGCGAAAAATTATCAATACTCCCGATGCGCCTGCCGCAATCGGTACCTATTCGCAGGCGGTGCAGGTGGACAACACGGTGTACGTGTCGGGCCAGATACCGCTCGATCCAAAAACAGGCATGGTTGTTGCAGGCGACATCGAAGCACAAATTCGACAAGTTTTTGAGAATCTCAAGGCTATTGCCGAAAAAGCCGGTGGCACGCTGAACAGCGCGGTCAAATACAACGTGTTCCTCACTGACCTTGGTAACTTCGGATGCGTCAACAAAGTGATGGAGGAGTATCTCGAAACTCCTTATCCGGCGCGTGCTGCTGTTCAGGTCGCTGCTCTGCCTAAAGGGGTTGAAGTAGAGGTTGACGCGATACTCGTTGTATAGACGGAGGATTAAGTTAGTCAGGTGAGCGCAACAGCTTCAACATTACAACCGTACGAGCGTCCGGTTACTGCACTTAACGGAGTGGGACCAGCGCTTGCGGAGAAACTCGCGCGCATTGGTATTAACCAGGTTATAGATCTGCTGTTTCATTTGCCTCTGCGCTACCAGGACCGCACTCGGGTTTATCCTATTGGCGGGGTCAATGTGGGGCAGCAGGTAGTTGTTGAAGGTCAGGTTGAGTTTACCGACGTCGTGTTTCGGGGGAGGCGGGAGTTAATCTGCCACATCAGCGACGGGTCGGGCGTCATGGCGCTAAGATTTTTCGATTTCTCCAACGCTCAAAAAGCCATGTTAAAACCTGGCGCGAGAGTGCGCTGCTTTGGAGAGGTGCGCTACAGTAAATCGCGTCCTGAAATGATTCACCC
>QIGP01000019.1 GCA_003228965.1 Gammaproteobacteria bacterium | reverse complement strand
CTTCTTGATTAACTTCATGGCGCTCTTGGGATCGACGTCACCGGTTAGTATCAAGGCTGTCTTTTCAGGCCGGTACCAACGATCGAAAAATACTTTGGAGTATTCCATTTGATTGGGCATGTCTTCGATGTCACGAAGATAGCCCATGGTGGTGTGGCCGTAGGTATGAGATTTGAAACTGGACTCGCGCATGACCTCGAAAATTTTGCTGACCGGGTTCGACGAGTTCTTAAGGTACTCGCCTTTTACCGCCTGCGCTTCGGTGCGAAACATGTCTTCGGTGTACTTGAGATTTTGGAAGCGGTCGGCTTCAATCTCAAGAATTTTCTCAAGATCCTGTTTTGTAAACGTTACGTGGTAGTTGGTGTAGTCGTCCGTTGTATACGCGTTTTGATCGGCGCCGGCATTCTTAAGTATTTCGGTGTACGCCTCGGGAGGGTATGCATCGGTACCGCGAAACATCATGTGTTCGAAAAAGTGAGCAAAGCCTGATTTGCCAGGTTCAACTTCGTTGCGCGAGCCGGTTTGTACGGGTATCTGTAAATTAACGATGTCTGGATAATCGGTTTTGACGATCATCACCGTGAGGCCGTTGTCGAGCGTTTCAAGGGTATAGGGAGTGGTGAATATGTCTGAAGGTACGCTCGATTTTGCGGAACTCGCCTTCGTGTCTGTGGACACCGGTGCTGAGCCGCAGGCGGCAAGTCCGATCGTCAATACCGAAATGGCAATCCATCGGTTGGCTACAGTTCGAATGGTGCGGCGCATTATTAGATCTCCCTGATATTGGTGTGAATAGTCGTTGTATTGTGACCTATAAAGGCGGTAGAGGTTCGGTACTTTTTTACCGATGCAGAAGCAGAAACGCTCCGGCCAGGTAACCTGGCTCGGAGCGTTATTTGATCCGCGGTTTACAGGGTCTAGTCTGCGCCGTGCATCCACTTCTTGATAAGAGGCGAAATGAGCAGCATGAATATGGCAATTCCTGTGGCTACCCAGGCAACATTTGAATAGACCTCAATGTACCCGGCTTTTGCTGCTGCCACGTTAGTGAGTTGCCCACCCAGTGTTTCTGCACCGGTGGCCCGGGCAATGACACCCGCCAGGTAGTTGGATAATCCACTGTACAGAAACCACGCACCCATAGTCATGCCAACTACTCGTGCAGGCGCGAGTTTAGTGACGGCTGAAAGGCCGACAGGCGACAGCATGAGTTCGCCCATGGTGTGAATCCAGTAGACCAGGAATATGAAGTAGACGGCCGTCATGCCATCGGCGCCCGAGGTTTTCATGCCTGCTACCAAGGCGAAAAAGCCAAGTCCGGCCATAAATACGCCAAGAGCAAATTTCACGGGAGAGGACGGGTTTAGATGGCGTTTAGACAAGTATATCCAAAGCCACGCCAGAACTGGAGCAAATAAAACAATAAAGGCGGCGTTCAGAGACTGGAATACCGGTGCAGGAACGGACCAGCCAAATATGTCCCGATTGACCAGTCGGGCGGTAAACAGATTCAGTGACGATCCGGCTTGCTCAAAAAGTGCCCAGAAAGGAATTTGGGCGAGTACGAAATAGGTCGCCGCAAACATGCGTTCACGCTCGACGCCTGCGCAGAACTTAATTGCGTAGCCAATCAGTAATGCGAACATCAAAATACCCAAGGGGAGCAGAATTTTGCCGAATCCGTCGGGATGACTGACAAAGAACATGGCAATACCGATGATTAGAAGTCCTACGAGGTAGCACATCCATTCATAGTTAATGGGGCCCAGAAAGCTCTCTTTGAGTTTTGCAGGATTGGGTGGCTCGGCTTTGCCTTCGAGCCAGTGCTGGTACTTTAAGAACACGACCAGTCCCGAGAGCATGCCGATGCCAGCCAGGCCGAAACCCCATTTCCAGCCGTATAAGATTCCCAGTAGGCCACAGGTGACGGAAGACAGAAACGCACCTAGATTAATGCCCATGTAGAAGATCGTAAAACCAGAGTCGCGACGCGGATCGCCTTCAACATAGAGCGCACCAACAATGGTGGAAATGTTCGCTTTCAAAAAACCAACGCCTGCGATAATCAGCGCCAATGAAAAATACAGAATTTTTCTGTATTTTTCTTCGGTTACAATACGCGAGGTATAAGAGTCGCTCGCAATTGTGGCGGGTAGTCCAACCGCGCCTGGGTCGGCCAGAAGCATGTTTTTGCCGTCGTCGCTAAAGCTGATTCCTGTCGTTCCGTTTGCACCAATCAGAATCTGATTAGCGTCGCCGCCTCGGCCGTCCAGTGTCACCTGGTACTCGGTACCGTTAACGTTGATGAGTTCTTGGGAGCCGTTGCCTTCGAAGACCATGCCGAAGTGACCCAGCACGAGTAGTATTGCCCCAAACGATACCGCCTTACGCGAGCCGAGATATTTGTCGGCCAAAGAACCGCCGACGATGGTCATCACATAAACTAACGCGGTATAGGCGCCGTAGATGATGGTAGATTTCTCATCGGAAAACAGGAAATGCTGAGTCAGGTAGATGATCAGCAGGCCACGCATGCCGTAATACGAAAAGCGTTCCCACATTTCGGTGAAGAACAAAATTACCAGCCCTCGAGGGTGGCCAAAAATGGTCTTTTCGCCTACTGGCGGCTGGAAGGTGTCGGCGGTACTCATGTATTCTCCAAGGAGTAAGGTTAGTTATCAGGCAGGACTGTCTTCGGTTTTATTGAGCCTGCTCAAATTTACGGCAGATTATGGCATAGCTCTGGCGTTCTGTGTGTTGGTATCTTGCTCAACATCGCAGGATTAGCCTCGAAGTCGTGCCAGATACCGACAGTTGCGGGTCGCTTTCGTTAGACTGCGGTTACCACAAGCGCCTGTTGCGCTCGCCTGAACACTAAATGCTCCGAGATCTTTCGATTTTTTATAAGTTGGCTCAGCTGCTAATATCAGGTAATTACGTTGGCTATGTTCCAACGTTTGACCGTTTATCCATCAAATACGGACTGTAAGCTTGGCCCACGCGCGTGAATGAACCCATCACGGCTGGCGGCTCGTATTTGCACGTTTACTAATAAAAGTTGGAGAAAATCATGCGAATGACAGTACTTGTGTTTCTGGCGCTTGGCTTGATGAGTTGTGCAGGATCCGCCAACAGCACGTCGAATGGCAAGCCCAGCGCGACGATGAAGCCTGCGACCAAGGCCGACGCGCAGGCATTTATCGACAGAGCTAACGAGGAGAGTGCCGAGCTTGGGCTAAAAATTGCCCGCGCTGAGTGGCTGCGTCAGACTCACATTACTGACGACACCATTGCTCTTGCCGCAGCCGCAGGCGAAGAAGGGTTGGCATTTAGAAGTCGCCTGGTCGAAGAAAGTAAGCGCTTCAGTCACCTGAAACTCGACGGTGAGCTTGCTCGGGCAATGAACCTCATTCGCATCCAAAACACCATGCCAGCACCTAATACCCAGCAAGGCCGTGCCGAGCTTGCTCAAATTGCTGTCGATATGGATTCGATGTACGGCAAGGGCAAGTACTGCAAAGACGACGGTAGCTGTATGACTCTGGGCGACCTTTCGAACGTGCTGGCCACGAGTCGTGACTACGAAGAGCTTAAAGAAGCCTGGGTCGGGTGGCGTACTATTTCACGCGACATGCGTCCGCTGTACGAACGCTTTACCGAGCTCACTAAAGAAGGAGCGAACGAACTGGGTTTTGACGATTTGGGTGCGCTTTGGAAATCGGGCTACGATATGGGCCCTGACGAGTTTGAAAAAGTCGCTGAAAATTTGTGGCTACAAGTCAAACCTCTTTACGACCAGCTTCATTGTCACGTCCGCGCAGCGTTGGCTGAGCAATACGGTGAAGACAAAGTAGCTCTTGATGAGCCTATTCCGGCACACTTGCTCGGCAACATGTGGTCTCAGTCCTGGGCTAACGTCTATCCGATGGTTGAGCCTTATCCCGGTGAATCAAGTCTGGACGTTACCAAGTCTTTAGTCGATCAAGAATACGATGCGGTTCGCATGACCAGGCGCGCTGAAGATTTCTTCACATCGCTTGGAATGCCAGCTCTTCCCGAGTCGTTTTACGAACGCTCCATGCTGACGAAACCTCGCGACCGTGAAGTGGTGTGTCACGCCAGTGCGTGGCCAATCGACGGCGAGGACGACGTGCGCATTAAGATGTGCATCGAGCCTAACTCCGAAGAGTTGTACACCATCTACCACGAGCTCGGACACATCTACTACTACCTTTTGTATCGCGAACAACCATCCATATTTAAAGGCGGTGCGCACGACGGTTTCCACGAAGCCATCGGTGACACAGTCGTGCTTTCAATGACGCCAAACTATCTTGAAAGCATTGGCTTGGTTAGCGACATTAAGCCTAACAATCGTGTAGTTATTAACCAGCAAATGATGAACGCTCTGGACAAGATTGCGTTCCTGCCGTTTGGCAAGTTGGTCGACCAATGGCGTTGGGACGTGTTTTCAGGCAAGACTTCACCCAACGACTACAACGCCGACTGGTGGAAACAACGCGTCGAGTATCAAGGCATTAAACCGCCAGTAGAGCGTACCGAAGCAGACTTCGATCCGGGTGCGAAATATCACGTGCCGGGCAATACGTCTTACACGCGTTACTTTTTGTCGACCATTTTGCAGTACCAGTTCCATAGAGCGCTGTGCGAAGAGTCCGGATACAAAGGGCCACTTCACGAGTGTTCGATTTACAACAACAAAGAAGCGGGTGAGAAGTTCAAGAACATGCTGAGCCTGGGACAAAGCCGTCCCTGGCAAGATGCGTTAGAGCAGCTTACCGGCAGTCGCGAGATGGACGCTACGGCCATCATCGATTACTTTCAGCCGCTAATGGGGTATCTGGAAGAACAAAATATTGGTCGAAGTTGCGGCTGGTAATTAATTCAGTGGCTCTGATTATGTAAAGTCGAGCCGCTGTTTTCTCTTCGATCTAAACTTTTTACTCATATTTCCTGTTCTTCTGTCATTTCTATTTACCGATAAGCCTTAATACTATGCTACTGTTTTGTTACAACCATTTTGGATTTCGAGTCTGAATAAGTTGTAACCCAATACCAAAGGACATCATTGTAAGCACTCATGGGGTGAAGGCGAGAATGATGTCACTAAAAAAACGAACGTTGAGGGCATTCCAATGAATAACACTTTGTTTCCGATAGCGCGAAAACTTTTCGCAACCGCTATCACTCTATTGATAGTAGGCACGCAGGCAGATGGCATTTCGGTCATGGACACCGCTGTGCAAATTAACAGTCCGGGCATGCGGATGGGCTGCGACGTTCCCTTGATTGGTCGGGTGTGGCACGACACAAACGAAGACGGCCTTGAAGGTGATGGTGAGCCTGGTATCAGTGGCGTCACTATCTGGGTTACAGACTTAAACGGTGATCTTCTGTCCGGTGTCACGGATGCCAGCGGTGTTTACCGCGTCGAAAACCTGTGTACGTTAGCCGAGTACGTAGTAAGTGTAGACGCCTCAACGCTGCCACCGGGTTTCGTGTGGTCGATGAGTCCTCCGGAATCACCGCCTGCAATTGATTCCGACGATCCTAACGGTACCGATATTAAAATCGCTCCCAACACGGTTAAATTCCTCGATGTAGATTTTGGCTATACCACAAGCTGCCGCGGTACTATTGGGGACTTTATTTTCCTCGATACCGACGGCAACGGTTTGCAAGACGATGGTGAAGAGGGCATCAATGGTGTGACGGTTATACTGAGTAACGGCGCTGAGGTTGTATCGGCCCCAGGACCGCTTGGCGTTCCAGGGTTTTATCAGTTCACGGGACTGTGTGCGGGCAATTACACGGTGTCTGTAGATGCGTCGACAGTGCCTTCTGGCCTGGTACCGACACTAATCAATGTTATGGTTGGTACCGAGACTTTTGACAGCGATGACCCAGCAGGTACCGATGTAAATTTGCCTGCTGATAACTCCAACGATCCTACGATCGATTTTGGATTTACCCCCGTAGCTTCCTGTGGATTGGTACTGACCAAAACTGCCGATCCGGATACGATTGAGTGTGACTGCAGCGGATCGGATAGTGATTCCGATTCTGACTCAGGCAGCGATTCGGATTCGGACAGCGACTCAGATTCCGATAGCGACTCAGATTCCGATTCGGGCGACAGTTACGGAGACGGTTACCGAACCACAGATTCAGATAGCGATTCAGACTCCGACAGTGATTCCGATAGCGACTCAGATTCGGATAGCGACTCAGATTCGGATTCGGATGGCGGGAACGGATGCACATGCTCATCGGGTTCCGACAGTGATTCAGACTCCGACAGCGATTCCGATTCTGACTCTGACTCTGACTCTGACTCCGACTCCGACTCTGATAGCGATTCAGACTCTGACAGTGATTCTGGTTATGACAGTTACAACAGAAGCACTGGTAGAGCGATAACCGGGACTGCAGACACCAGAACTTACGACTCAGACAGCGACTCCGACTCTGATTCGGATAGTGATTCCGATTCAGACAGTGACTCTGACTCTGATTCCGACAGCGATAGCGATTCTGACAGTGATTCCGATGGTCATCCTGACCCAGCCGATTGTCCCGACGAAAATCTGGTGACCTACACCTATACGCTGACTAACAACGGCGGTTCAGTGTTTGAAGTCCTGCTCACAGACGACAAGCTGGGTGATATTGGTACGTTGGGCTTCCTGGGAACGGGAGACACTGAAGTCTTTACCGCTACATCCTGTATTACTGAAACCACGACCAATGTGGCCACAGCGAGCGGTAGTATTAACAGCAGTGAAATGTGTATTGCTATGGCATCGGCTACCGTCACCGTGATTGACGGCGGTGATCCTGATCCTGGCAGTTGTGACGATTCAGACTCCGATTCAGACTCCGATTCAGACAGTGATTCAGATTCTGACTCGGATAGTGATTCAGATTCTGACTCGGACAGTGATTCCGACTCAGACTCAACGGACTCACGCACAGATACTACTTATAGCGATTCAGACTCAGACTCAGACTCAGACTCCGACAGCGACTCGGATTCGGACAGCGATTGTCACTAAGCCGGTTGTCAAACGATCGCTAGTTGAAGAACGGGCTGTCAATTTTCAACCCGTTCTAGGGTAAACTTGAGGGGTGCTACGGCACCCCTTTTTACGTTAGGCCTTGATGACACACCACATGAAACCCTGTACAACACTCCTGCTATTGTTTTTAACGCTCGCCGTGGCTATGGCGGTCAGCGTGCTGTTCTTTCCTGTGGCGTATCTCTACGCCACCTACGAAAACTTGTACGGTGAGTGGCTGCAGTTTGCCGCGTTTACTGCGATTGCCGTGTATTGCGTTAGAATCGCGCGGTTAAAGCCTGGTCGATATACCAGGTTTTGGGCTTTGCTGGGTCTTGCTGCGTTCTACGTAGCCATGGAAGAAATATCGTGGGGTCAGCAAATCTTTCATTGGGATTCGGGTGAATTTTTTCAAAAGGTCAATCAGCAGGGTGAAACTAATCTGCACAATATTTTTACCGGTCCATACAGTACGCTAAAGAAGCTGATCCTTACGTACGTGTAGCGGGAGTATTTTTCGTCGGAGGAGTGATT
>QIGP01000409.1 GCA_003228965.1 Gammaproteobacteria bacterium | reverse complement strand
GAAGAAGCTCTTGGCGACAAACGCGGAGCCGTCGTCGCGATTGATCCGAACAACGGTGAAATTCTGGTTCTGTTGAGCACGCCTGGATACGATCCTAATCCATTTGGTATCGGCCTGAGCCAGGCCGATTACGCCTTGTTACGCGACGATCCCGACAAACCCTTTTTGAATCGGGCACTGAGTGGTCAATACCCTCCCGGCTCCACCATCAAACCGATACTTGGATTAGCCGGGCTTCATTACGGCGTGGCCAATAAATGGGAAAATAACTACTGTAAGGGATATTTTTCAATTCCTGGCAACGACCACCGCTATCGCGACTGGAAAATTGAAGGTCATGGCGACCTCACCCTTGCCGGCGCCATCGAACAATCGTGCGATGTGTATTTTTACGGCATGGCCCTCGAGCTTGGCATCGATCGAATACACAATTTTATGAATGCTTTTGGCTTCGGTCACACCATAGAAATTGACATTCGAGGTGAGCGAAGCGGCATTAACCCGTCGCGTGCATGGAAAAAATCGCGATTCAAAACTCGGGCAGAGCAAGTCTGGTTCCCGGGCGAAACCGTCATAACCGGCATTGGCCAAGGTTCAATGCTCGCTACTCCTCTACAATTGGCTTACGCCACGGCGACGTTGGCTACGCGAGGACGCCGTTTCAAACCAAGACTTGTGGAAGCCGTACGCGATCCACTTAGCGGTGAAATAATCAAGCGCCCGCCCGAACCTCAGGACGTGGTTAACATTCGTGACCCTTCACACTGGCAGTACATTATCGATGCAATGGTCGGCGTCATGCACGGCCCTCGCGGCTCGGCCCGTGCGAGCGGACTCAACAGCGATTACCGTATTGCCGGAAAATCGGGTACCGCGCAGGTGTTCACAGTGGGTCAGGACGAAGTCTACGACGACCTTGAACTCACAGAACGGCTGCGCGACCACGCATGGTTCATCGCTTTTGCGCCTGTTAACGAACCGCGAATTGCCATTGTGGTACTGGTCGAAAATGGCGGCGGCGGCAGCAGTATCGCCGCACCCATTGCACGGCGTATCATGGATGCGTATCTATTGAAAAAAACGGGCCCGGAACCTGCAGGGCGCGAAAGTACGGGACTGATAACTGAGGGGCCCGAATTGTGAATCTCGACATCAGTCTCGACCCGCGCGAGCAACGCGCACCGCTAAACCTTGTGGGGCGCATGCTGCTCAAACTACACATAGACGGCATGCTGCTTGTTTTGCTGTTACTAATTTGCGCCACAGGACTATTTGTTCTTTACAGCGCCGACGGCCAGAGCCTCGGGCGCGTCAACAAGCAGCTGGTGCGCATGGTATTAGCGTTTGGCGGCGCCATTGTAATTGCCCAAATGCCGCCCAACTTATTGCGCATGTGGTCACCGTTTTTGTTTATCGCAGGACTGATTCTGCTGGTGCTCGTCGAATTTAACGGCGACATTGGTAGAGGCGCGCAGCGCTGGCTCGACGTTGGGCTTTTTACGTTTCAGCCATCCGAAATCATGAAGCTTGCGGTACCGATGGCCGTGGCGTGGTACCTGCACAAGAAATCTCTGCCACCGACTCTGAAAACACTCGCGTTTTGCGCCGTGGTCATTGCCGCACCGACCTATTTGATCTTGCGTCAACCCGACCTCGGAACCGCACTGCTCATCGCAAGCTCTGGCGTTCTGGCTATTTTCTTCGCGGGCCTGGCCAAGCGCGTCATCGTAAGCCTTGGACTACTCGCGGCAGCGACCGCACCCGCTATCTGGCACTTTGACCTTATTCGCGAGTACCAAAAGCAACGAATTCTCACCATGTTCAACCCCGAGAGCGACCCGTTGGGTGCCGGGTACCACATCATTCAATCGAAAATAGCCATCGGTTCGGGCGGATTGTTCGGCAAAGGCTGGTTAAACGGCACTCAGTCCCAGCTGGAGTTCCTGCCTGAACGCTCAACCGATTTTATTTTCGCCGTTCTCGGCGAGGAATTTGGCCTCATGGGCCTGCTCACCCTGCTGTTCCTTTACTTGATGGTAGCCGCTCGCGGCATGGTCATCGCTAATCAGGGTCAAGACACCTATTCCAGACTGCTCGCTGGCAGCATTAGCGGAACATTCTTTATCTACGTGTTTGTTAACACGGGCATGGTCACCGGTCTGCTCCCTGTCGTTGGTGTACCGTTACCTTTAGTTAGCTATGGTGGCACATCAATGGTGACCCTCATGGCGGGTTTCGGTATCCTTATGTCTATTCACTCTCATCGCAAATTCATGGCCCAATAATGCAACCAAACTTCTTCGTTCTTCGCCTGTTCATTATGGCAATCCTGTCGGCCTGCACCCTCTCGGCGCACGCGCTCGATGTGTCGCGAGACAACGTCAAAGCCTTTATCGACAACATGGTTGAGAGCCACAACCTGCAACGCAACGAAGTTGTCGACGTTCTCAAGCAAGCCGAAGTCAAAGAATCCATTTTGAAAGCGATGCGCCGCCCAGCTGAGAAAAGCAAACCCTGGCACGAGTACCGCAAAATTTTCTTGAACAAGCGCCGTATTGAACAAGGCGTAGCTTTTTGGCAAACGCACGGCGATGCCATTGAAAAAGTAGCCAGCGATCGTGGCGTCCCAACTGAAATCATTATTGCGATTATCGGCGTCGAAACTAACTACGGCCGGCTGAAAGGCAGCTACCGGGTCGTAGATGCTCTTTCTACACTCGCGTTCGACTACCCACCGCGCAGTCCCTTTTTCACTAAAGAACTGGAAAATTTCTTTTTGCTGAGTCGCGAAGAACCGGTCGACTTGTTAACCGCCAAAGGCTCTTACGCAGGTGCCATGGGCGCACCCCAGTTCATGCCTAGCAGCTACCGAAACTATGCGGCCGATGGTGACAGCGACGGCTCGCGAGACCTGTTCGATAACTGGGACGACGTGTTTGCAAGCATCGCCAACTATTTCATTGACCACGGCTGGCAACCCGAAGGCCCTGTTGTGTCGCGCGCAAGCGCCGATCCCCGTCTTGCGGAACGCCTGGAACTGAACAAAATCCTGCCTGTTTACAGAGCTGGTTTTCTACAAAGCCAGGGCATTGAGTTTGACCGTATGGGGCATGAAGACGACTTATCCATGGTGGTGAATCTTGACGGCGAAGACGAGTTGGAAACCTGGGTCGGCTACCAGAATTTTTACGTCATTACCCGCTACAACCGAAGCAAAATGTACGCCATGGCTGTGCACCAGTTAGGCCTTGCGATTCACGAAGGTGTATTGTCCCTTGACTAGAATTCTTACATGCCTGTTAGTTCTGATTATGCTCAGCTTGAACGGCTGTGCTAGTCAGCGAACATCTACTTCTACCGGCACGTTGTCGGGCTCCGTACCTCCTGCACCTGCCACTTTGCCGGCTGGGTATGCCCGCTCATACGTCGTGTTTGGCAAGCGCTACTACGTTCTTCAAAGCGCATCGGGCTTTAGCGAACAAGGCATCGCCTCTTGGTACGGGCCCAAATTTCACGGTCGCAAAACTGCCAACGGCGAAACCTACAACATGCACGGCATGTCTGCAGCGCATAAAAACCTGCCGCTTGGCTCGTGGGTACGGGTGACCAACCTGAACAATCAGCGCAATCTTGACGTACGCATTAACGACCGTGGGCCGTTTGTTGAAAACCGCGTTATCGACTTGTCATATGCAGCGGCCAAAGCACTCGACGTGGTAGGCCCTGGTACCGCGCCAGTTCGCGTAGTCGCCCTGGAAGGTACACAAGATTATTCAGCGGGTACGGCAAGCTCCGATTCGACTGGCAGCGGTGGTGGAAGCGTCGTTACGGCCACCATAGACCGCCCCGCCGTGATAGATAGCCGCCCGGCGCCGACCCAACTACCGCCTGTAGTGGTCGCAGCGCCGAAACCCGGACCTGTCACGACGGGACCTGCAGTCGTCGGCAAAACCATAACCCCGACAACTCTCCAATCTGACTCTTCCAATTTCAAAGCCGACAGCTTTATTCAAGTGGCTTCTTTTGGGGCTCAGGCCAATGCGCAGCGAATGGTCACTCAGCTCGAACAATCCGGCTTCAGTAATGTCATAATTCAGGCGCTGACCATTAACAACCGCTTGCTTCACAGGGTTCGATTGGGGCCTTTACTGTCGGCGTCGCAACAGCAAGAACTGCTCATCAAACTATCAAACATGGGACTTCTCGGAGCTCGCGTCGTCTCAGAATAATGCACACGCCCGGAACTGCCGCGCCCTACTAACTGTCATTCATTAACCAGCCTGTCCACGAGACTCTAACTATGCACCTTATTTGTCGACTGCTTCTGATCAGTGCCGCGCTTATCCCGGCCCTGACGGCACATGGCCAAACGCCGATTCCAGCAGCACCCTCTATTAACGCCAAGAGCTATCTTGTGCGCGATCACAACAGCGGCAAAATTATTGCCGAGAAGAATGCGCACGAAATGCTTGCTCCGGCCAGCATTACCAAACTCATGACCGCTTACGCAACTTTCAAGAAGCTCGCCGAAGGAAGCATTTCGCTGGATAACATGGTCCCCATTAGCAAACGTGCGTACGACTCTGAAGGTTCACGCATGTTCGTTGAAGTCAACAGCAAAGTCCGCATGGAAGACCTGGTACTGGGCATGATTGTGCAAAGCGGCAACGACGCCAGCATTGCGATTGCCGAATTTATCGGTGGTACGGAAGAAGTGTTTGCAACACTCATGAACTATCACGCCAAAGCGCTTGGCATGACCAACAGTCAGTTCATGAACAGCACTGGCTTGCCTTCCGAGGGTCACTACTCTACGGCGTGGGATATTGCAACGCTTTCCAGCGCTATCATTAACGAGTTTCCGCAGTACTATCGCTGGTACAGCCAGAAGGAATTCACCTACAACAGCATTCCTCAGTCCAATCGTAACACCTTGCTGTGGACCGACAGCTCCGTCGACGGTATTAAAACCGGCGCTACAGAAGAAGCCGGATACTGCCTGGTTTCGTCTGCGTTACGAGGCGACATGCGACTGGTTACCGTCGTGCTTGGAACCCCCACCAAGAAAGGTCGTGCCGACGCAAGTCAGTCGCTTTTAAACTACACTTTTAACTTCTATAAAACGTACCGTTTGTACGAAGCGGGCGCAGCGCTTGGAACCGCCAAAGTATGGAAAGCCGACGACGCAAATTTACCGGTTGGCCTCGAAGAAGAGCTCTATATCACTATCCCGAAAGGACAGTACGACTCGCTGGTGGCGTCGATGAACCTTCAAGAACCTTTAAGCGCTCCGGTTTTAGCTCAAACGCCACTGGGAAGCGTCACTATTAAACTACAAGACGAAGTTGTGGCGCAGGTTCCTTTGGTCGCTCTGCGTGATGTTGCTGAAGGCAGCTGGATTCAGCGTCTTAGCGACACCGTTATGCTCTGGTTCGAGTAGCGGTGATCGACCCGCGCGTACTTCCGTTCGCTTATTTAAACGGCGACATTATTCCGATTGAGCAGGCAAAAATCCCCGCGCTGGATCGAGGCTTTCTGTTCGGCGACGCAATTTACGAAGTCGTGCCGGTCTACGCAGGGGTTTTGTTTCGCGCGCAAAGCCACGTGGAGCGTTTGATGAGAGGTCTGGAAAAAATTCAGATTCGCGACGAACGAACCGCACACGATTGGCACGAAGTGTTTGAACAAATCGCCAAAACCAATGGTGACATTGATCAATACATTTACCTACAAGTCACGCGCGGCGTCAGCCACTACCGCAATCACGCCACGCCAACCGATATTAAACCGCTGGTATTCGCCATGTCTCAACGATTAATGCCACGCTCCAATCACATCGCCAAGCACGGCATAGAAGCCGTGCTGCTCCAGGACACTCGCTGGGCACGCTGCGACATTAAGACAACGTCGCTGCTCGCCAACGTGCTGTTGCGACAAAGCGCGCTTGACCAGGAATGCAGCGAAGCCCTGTTACATCGAGATGGGTGGGTTACCGAAGGGGCGGCGAGCACCGTCTTGTTAGTGACGAATGACACATTAATTGTGCCGCCAAACAATCACGAAGTTCTACCCGGAACTACCAGCAGACTTATTGTAGAGCTAGCCGATGCCATTGGCTTGCCTTACGAAACACGTAAATTTAGCGTTGAAGAAATGCTCAGCGCAGAAGAAGTTCTGTTGGCCGCTGCCACCAAGGAAGTCCTTCCCGTATGCACGATTGACGATAAGTCTGTTGGCAATGGCAAACCTGGGCCGTGGTGGAAGAAACTCGATGCCGCGTATCAGGCCTATAAAGCCAAAGTAATTGCGAGTTAAAGTAGGCACCATGAGTAACGAAGAAACACTCATTGAATTCCCCTGCTCCTTCCCTATTAAAGTGATGGGGCACAGCGGCCCTGAAATTCGGGAGGCCATTGAGCGCGCAATTGCGAAAAAGGCAGGTACCGGCTTGCCGGCAGACATCCAAACAAGGCCCAGCCGCACCGGCAAATATATGGCTTATACCGTAACGTGTACCTACCACTCCAAAGTCGAACTCGACGCCATGTACCAGGCATTTACGTCCATTGATGGCGTAAACATAGTGCTATGAGCGCACTCTCACTGCGTAACCTTGGGCGACGAGACTACGAGCCTGTCTGGGAAGAAATGAAATCCTTTGTGGCGGACCGGCTGGTCGATGCGCCCGGAGAAATATGGCTGGTCGAACACAATCCGGTGTTCACGCTTGGCAGCAACGCCAAACCCGAGCACTTGCTAGCGCCCCAGGACATCCTGGTAGTACCTGTCGATCGCGGCGGCCAGGTCACGTATCACGGCCCGGGCCAACTGGTAGTTTATCCGCTCATCTACTTGTCACGCACCGGTCTCGGTGTACGTGACCTGGTAACGGCTCTGGAACAAAGCGTGGTCGATCTGCTGGCCGAAGACAATATTGAGGCTTACCCGCGCAAAGACGCCCCCGGCGTTTACGTAGACCAGAAAAAAGTGGCTAGTATCGGCCTGCGGATTAAAAGGAATTGGAGCTATCACGGCCTGGCACTAAACGTGGACATGGATCTGGAGCCCTTTCAACGAATTAACCCATGTGGCTACGCCGGCATGGAAATCACCCAGTGTGCAACTCTGGGTGGGCCAGCCACTATTGAGTCCGCTGCAACCCGATTTGTCCCTCATTTGCTGAAAAATCTGCGTTATGATGAGTGTATCGTTACATCACTATCTTGAGTAAGCTCGACCTATGGACACACCTTCCGAACAGCCCCAACGCGCGCGACCTGCAAAACTTGAACCTGGCAAGAAACTAACGGCCGCCGAAAAAATGGCGCGCATTCCCATTAAAATTGAGCCAACAACGACACGAATACGCAAGCCTGCGTGGCTGCGAGTGAAAGCGCCTACGACACCTGCGGTGAAAGCGCTTAAAAAGGTGTTACGGGAAAACCGGCTTCACACGGTCTGCGAAGAGGCCAGCTGCCCTAACCTGACCGAGTGTTTCGGGCACGGCACCGCTACCTTTATGATAATGGGTGACATCTGCACACGCCGATGCACTTTCTGCGATGTTGCCCACGGTCGTCCAAAAGGGCTCGATACCGAAGAGCCCGCCAACCTCGCGCGCACCATTGC
>QIGP01000271.1 GCA_003228965.1 Gammaproteobacteria bacterium | reverse complement strand
GCCAGCGCTATTCATGCTATTGAGCCCAGAACTGCAATGTATAACTCTGACTCAACTAGGGTTGGAAACGCAAGCAAGTATGCTAAACGAACTTATTCAGTGTGTGGAACTGACAGGTGCTTCCGGATCCCTTTTGAGCTGTTCCGTAGTTTCAGTGGATAAAAAATGAGCCTCGCGCAATGTACTTCTTAAGTCGCCGACCAATGAGTAAGCCTGTAAAATCGAGCCATTTTAAGAGAGTTTTCTAAACCGAAAACTGCGAGTTAGTAATAATATTTCGTCTAGTGTAGCCTAGATTCAACACTACACCGAGCCGTCAGCTATCCAGGTTATTCTCGCCGCGACACTCAATTTCCGACTGTGAGTAGCCCCAGCCAACCGCGAATGCGCTGTGTTTGAGGGGCGTCGTCTCCAATCTCGGTCTTGAGGGTTTCTAATGCTGTAGACATTAGTTCCTTTGCAATTTGCAAATCGCCCTCTTGAGCGGCAAGACGACCGGCTACGGCCTGTGCATATGCTGTGCTGGTCGGTTGAAGCGACAGCTTATCCGGCTGGCTGCCTTAACGGTAAAGACGTATCTGAAGAACCTGATCAGTTTTCTCCCGGTTTTGCGGCGAATTTACGCTTTCCTCACTTTCCCCACTTTCCCCACTTTTCGCGGTTTCGCAAGCAACAGGCGAATCAGGAGTCACGCAAAATACCGCTGTATCTTGTACTTGATACGACGCCTGAAATGACTATCCGTAAACGTGAAACGTTTGGGCCGTACCTGATGGTGCTTCCCTACCAGGAACCGCGAGAAGTCATCGACTACGTAAACAGTCACGACCGACCGCTCGCCCTGTACCCGTCTACCAACAAGAAAAAACTGGCCAATCTGTATATCAACCGAATTATGTCGGGCGGTGTAACCGTGAACGACGCACTACCACACGTTGCACAGCACGACATTCCGTTTGGCGGTGTTGGGCAAAGCGGCCTGGGACACTACCACGGCTACGAAGGCTTCATTTCGTGCTCAAAACTACGACCAGTTTTCTATCAGGCTCGTTTTTTGACACTGAAGTTTCTCGCACCACCGTATGGAAAACTCGCAACGCGTGCATTCGATTTCCTGGCCAGACTAAAGGACTAAAATCGTCACAAAGGTAGTAAACGAGATCCATGTTTACAGGATCACCGTAACGAATAAAGACTCTTGATTATCCACAGTTTTAAAACTCAGTTATCGCCGGGCTCTGGTAGACCAGGCGCTTAAGTTCTGGTCGCTGAGGAACGGTTACCAGGGTGTCACCGCTGCTTTTGGTGCTCAAGAATCACGCGTAAGTGACTTTACGAGCCCAGTCAAACCTTTCCGAAACGCCGGTGCGCCACCCATTGACGGGTGACGGATATTAACGTGTGGTATGCCAAGCCCCTCTAGAGATCCCTGAGCTTTGCGCCCAATCGCCACCAAAGTTACACCGCAATAGATATTAACCAAGTCCTTAAGAAACTCCAGCCCTTGCTCCAATTCTGCCTTGGTGGGTGTTCGATTGCTGCTTAACACATCTTTATACGGGTGCCACGGAAGTGCGTTCCAAAGCACGATGTTGTGTTCGATACCAAGCTCGTAGGCAATTTTCCAAATTGTAGTGGCACTGGGCTCACTAAAAGGAAGTTTCCTCATAGATATTCTCGCGTTGGCAAATTTTTCTAATCGGGGAATAACCCCTTCCAACAGCAAGCGCTCTGACGTGAATGCAATTCCTGAATACTTTGCACCCAAATGACCAGGAGCCTCACCGACCATTAGAATTCGAGCATTGGGATTGTCTAGATGTAATTTGAGTCTTTTAATCCTCTGCTCAGGCCCATCTTCGGAGATATCCATATCATTGCGCTGCTGCCATGGATTAAACAAATTCGGCATGGAGACAGCGGCTACTCGTTTTATCCAGGCGTTAAGTTTACGGCTACGGGAGGAGTTTGTACTTGTTGTAGACAAAAGCGTAATCCTTAAGGTGCTTCAGATTCATATCCAGTGATAACTCTGCGATCAAGCACCAACGAATATTGAAAAGTTTATCATCGGATATTTTTCATGACTTGTCATCAACCTTAGTGCCAGGACATGAGTCGTAGCATCGCTCATGCCTGTTCAAAGGCTCTAAAACCTGGAAGTACTACCTAGACCGCTAAGTCACTGTACCTTGTCAGGCAAATGATACTCCCACCAATGGCGAGCAATATCGGCACGACGACAAACCCAAACCTGCTCATGTTGCTGTACGTAGTCCAGAAAGCGAACCAGGCTTGCAATTCGTCCTGGGCGTCCTATCAGTCGACAGTGAAGACCAATTGACATCATTTTGGGTGTGTCAGCGCCTTCTTCATACAGCGTGTCAAACGAGTCTTTCAAGTACGTATAAAACTGATCACCGCAATTGAACCCTTGATTGGTCGCGAACCGCATATCGTTCGCATCGAGGGTGTAGGGCACGACAAGGTGGGGCTTGTCTTTTCCAGCTACCCAGTAAGGCAGATCGTCGGCGTAGCTGTCGGCGTCGTACAAAAATCCGCCCTCCTCGATAACAAGCTGTTGCGAATTGGGGCTATTGCGACCGGTATACCAGCCAAGCGGCCGCGAGCCTGTTACGCGTTCATGTATCTCAAGTGCCTTATGCAGGTGGTCGCGCTCTTTCTCAATAGACAAGTTTTGATAGTCAATCCACCGATAGCCGTGACTGGCAATTTCCCAATCGCTATCGTTCATGGCTGCAACCACTTCCGGATTTCGAGCCAGGGCCATTGCCACACCAAAGACCGTAACGGGCAACCCACGTTTTGAGAATAACCTGTGTAAGCGCCAAAACCCGGCACGGCTTCCATACTCGTAGATGGATTCCATGTTCATATTGCGCTGACCCTTCAGCGCCTGAGCGCCAACAATTTCCGAGAGAAACGCTTCGGACGACTCGTCACCGTGAAGAATGCAGTTCTCTCCACCCTCCTCGTAGTTGATAACGAATTGCACAGCCACCCTGGCGGCATTAGGCCAAGTGACACGGACGGGCGTTGAGCCGTATCCAACCATGTCTCTGGGATAGCTATCGGTCATGATGATCCTTAAAAAATTCGTTGAGTAAAAAAGAGCAGCCTACTGCGCAACCAGGGCTACCGATGCATGGTAATTTCAACGTCATCAAAATAATGCTCGTCACAGTTGTCTCCAGGGCCAGCGCGATCGATGACAAGAAATTTCAATCCTGTTTTGAGCGCAATAAGAGGCATGTGCCACACACCAGGCCGGTAGTTGATGCCCTGCCGCCCGTTGGAAACAAACGCGTGAAACTTCTTGGCGTCGACCGTCTCGCTGGGCTCTGCAACAACCAGAAACAATGGTGAGTCTGACATCGGAATAAACGCCTGCGAACCAAGCGGATGTCGCTCTACCACCGGAACCTGTGCTGGCAACTCAGTCAACTCGTTGCTGCATGCCATGCTGATGATGGCCCGTCCGCCGCTATCAGTACCGACATCTACTTTCGCCAGGTCGTGGTAACGCTCTATAGTTCCGGCGTTAATACTGAAGTGCTTCACATTATCGGTTTCGATAACATCGCCAAAGGGTTCGAATGCCTGACTGGTTAAAGGCTCAAGCTTCAATGAGATCTTAATCATTCAGAAACCCCCATTAGCGGGAGATGAGTCCGTGCAACCGTACTCGACTCAAACCACCGTCCGGAATGATATTGACTCGAACATGAGTTATCGGGCCAATGGCATTGACCTGCGATTCGTAGCGTAGCAGCGCATCCATTTCCAGTTTTTGCTCCGGCAACAAGTCTTTCCAGAAAATGCTCTGCGTAACCGTTGACTCGACCGTGCCTCCTCGAATATAGCCACCTTGGATAGAAGCCCGATCCGGAAAGTTACCTTTATAATATGCCGTGTCTAACTCAATGGCTTTAACAACGCCAGGGTGTCCAAGTTCAAGGATAGCCCACTCATTTCCTGGCACGCGACGCCGAGCCGTTTCCCAGCCATCGCCCATGTTGATGCCACGCCCAGGCAAGTTCAGGTTGAGCATGTTTGAGCCAAACCCCTGACTGCTACACGCGACGGCACGGCCACCGTTTTCACCAGCCGCTAAATCGACTACCTCCGACGCATCGTGATCGGCCCAGTTACAGTGAGGAACGCCGTAGACACGAAGACGTGCAACACCGCCGTCTGGATATATGTTCAGACGCAGGTGAGTGTAGTTTCCGGAGTCGCTAATATCGTGCAGGTGATGACTGTTCGCTCCCAGACTGACCGAGGACAGTATTTCGACCCAGTTCGCGTCGTCAGCGGGATCGCCTTCGGTACAATGACACGCGTCTATTGAAGCGGAGGGCGGATGATTGCCAATGAAGTGACTCGTGTCGATATCGACACCGTGAATTACGCCAGCTAGCCCGAGACGCACTATGCAGTAGTCATAGCCTTCTACCCGCTTTCGACGTGACTCCCATCCATCCATCCACTTGCCGTTCTCGTCGAACTTGCCAGGGATGAAGACTGCGGGTTCCGTGTTTAACATGCGCTCACATGGCGCAAAGAAATCGTCTGTTGCGAATATGGCCTTTGCACCCAGGCGCGGATTCGCAAGGTTAATATAACGATCGGAAAACCGGTTATGTTCGACGTCAGCACCCATAATTACTCCAATAACAGTTCGTTGGCTAGTAACCCGACGGACCATGCAGTTCAAATTCTATATGTCGATTTATTCTAACTCGTCTTTGTTGCACCTACGTTTTTAAGGCAAGCGTATCGACAAGTTAACTTCCGTAATCATGGATACTCAAAAAAAGTATTCATTCCCTTACTATAGAATATATACAGTTAAGTTGTTACAACCATCAATTTGCCGGTCTGGTTTGCTGCTTGTACCAGACTGCAATTGAGTTTCGTTCTTCATTCGTAATTTTGGTCATATTGGCGAGTGGCATGTCTTTAAGTATCACTGTACGCCGATAGATTTTATCTGCCGTAGTATTAATTTGTTCAGCCGTATCAAACATCATTCCGCCTGGTGCTACAAGAAAAATTTTATCAGTAGGATTCGCCGCGTGGCATGTATTGCAGCGCTCCTTAATGATTGACTGGACCTGACTAAACGCGACAGCCGCAGTCCCCTCAGGCACCTCAACCTTTTTAGGCATTATTGCTATAGCAGTGGCTGCCAGTACCGCGACCGCAGCCGCCGGCAAAGCCATTTTAATTTTGTCTTTGTGGTGCAAAATGAAAAACTGACGAATGAGTACTCCAGCCACTCCTATGGCGACTAGAACTAACCAGCCCTGATCGTGGTTGTACGTCATTGGAAAGTGGTTGCTGATCATGATGAACAGGACCGGCAAGGTTAAATACGTATTATGAACCGAACGTTGTTTGGCGCGTTGGCCTGGTGCTGGATCCGGGTCTTGGTTGGCTCTAATAGATGCAACCGTTCTCTTTTGTCCTGGAATAATCACGAAGAAAACGTTGGCAACCATTATCGTACCAATGACTGCGCCAACGTGAATATAAGCAGCACGGGCACTAAAGACCTGAAACAATGCCCAATCAACAAACACAATCAGAGCAGCGACTAACGCGCCCAAGGCGAGTTCATTCTTCACTAGCCGACAGACAACGTCGTACGCGATCCAGCTGACAGCGAGAAACGCAATACTGATGCCAATTGCGGCAGGTACAGAAAGATCTGCTACACTTCGGTCGATCAGGTAGACGGTCGCTCCGTACCAGTAGATAATCCCCAGAAGCAACATACCGCTAATCCAGGTCCAATACGCTTCCCATTTAAACCAATGCAAGTTATCGGTCAGGGGCTCACCTTTAGGCCCAAGCAGAAACTTCTCATTGTGGTAAAAGCCGCCGCCGTGAACAGACCAGACTTCCCCGTTTACACCGCGTTCTTCATCCTCTGATTTACCGGAAGGTTTTAGGTGGTTATCTAGCCAGACGAAATAGAATGAAGCGCCAATCCAGGCAATGCCGGTAATCAAATGTAACCATCGAACGAGAAGACTCATCCAATCCACAACATATGCACTCATACTACTTTCCTGTTAGCCATTCCGGCGCTGCAACAATTTCTCTGACTTTGGGCTAGCTTCCGCGATACGTGGAGTAGCTCCACGGGCTCGCCACAAGCGGCACGTGATATTTAGCGTTCGCGTCGCTAATCGTGAAACGAACCGGCACCTGGTCCAAAAATGTGTTTTGCATTTTTGCACTAACCAAACCAGAAAAATAGTCTCCAATGTGGAAGACCAATTGGTATTGGCCTACTTGAATCGTGTCAGCGGCCAACAGCAACTCATCTGTGCGTCCATCTTTGTTGGTGGTTACCGTCTTCAACAGACGATGTTCGCCATTGTCGATACGGAACAATTCGATACGCACACCAGCGGCTGGACGGCCATTCGCAGTGTCCAATACGTGTGTCGATAGTTTTCCTGCAGATGCACTACTCATAGCGTCCTCAGCTGTGTTCAACATTTCTTCAAGCCGCAATTGGGCAATAATATAGACCTGTTTTAGCGCGGTATTCGCCTCATCGTCCTCGCTGTTAGTGAGTCGATCATTCCAATTACGGAAAATGTCTTCTTTGGTGCTTTGTCGCACAGCGATGATGAATGGAAATCCGAAACGAGCCTGATACTCTATGTTGAGGCGAGCGATCTCAACAATCTCGTCCTTACTTAAGGCGTTAAAACCAACGCTTGCCTGCTCGCTTGTAGAAGCACTTGTTAGCGCTCCAGCCTGTGCCTCACGGCCAGCGAGCTCCGGGTGAGATCTTAATAAACTTAGTTTTTCGACGTTCGAAGAACTGTCTACGACTGACACCATTACCGCATGCAGTTCTGCTACGCTAGCGAATGGATGCTGATCGAAAGCCCGGTTTGCAATCCATTGCGAATGTTCGAATATATCGCCGAACGCTGCACAAAACTCAGATTGGCTCATGCCATTTACAGTTTCGATGTTAACTTTTCTAGTCATATTATTTCGAATAAGGGATTTACCTTGTCGAAGCTACTTTCGCTGCCGCCCATCATTATCGTGAGGCTCCCGGCTTTTGCGCCGACTTCCCCACCTGATACTGGTGCGTCAAGGTATTCACAGCCGAGTTCATTCCGTGTCCAGCAGCGACTTCGGGATTTCGCTTCGAGTACACAGGGATACTTTGCGTCCTGCTTTCAAAAGGTGGTCTGCCATGGGACTACCCATAATTCGAAGTCCAATAAATCCGAGGTCGCTCATTGCGTCTTCCTTAACTAATAAATGGGCGTACTAAACACAGGGGAAGATCCGGCTGAGGCCTTCATCCATCCCGGTCGCTGGCGCGTACTCACAGCCGATCCATCCGTTGTATCCCAGGGTGTTAAAAAGTGACTTTCATTAGTGCTTCCAATCTGTAGTTTTAGAATGACTATCAGTATACTAGGTTCTGTCGCAAAGTTGGCAGCCTCCGCGCGGCGGAACTATACTCGGTTACCCAGAACACCAGTTATCGGATGATAAATGATCAGTTTCAAAGGCCGCCATCACCAGCAAGACATCATATTACAATCTGTGCGGTGGTATGTGGCCTATTCAC
>QIGP01000214.1 GCA_003228965.1 Gammaproteobacteria bacterium | reverse complement strand
GGCCGGATTTACGGCGGTCCACTGCGTAATAATGCTGTGCCTGAACACGCTGGTATGTTCGGTTTGGATAAAGTCGGGCGTACCCGTTGTTGGTAGCTCCAGGTGTACGGTGTAGAAGAGCCCATTGTTCGTAAAGTCGGGGTGAAACGCAAGGCTCGTCAGGCCCGTTCCAAAAAATGACGCTGGCGCTGCATTGGTCAGCACACTGTACACATTTAAATACTCGCTGATTACGTCGTTCTCAATAACGTGGAGGTAGCCGCGCTGATCGTTGACGAACACGCGTCCCGATCCGTCGGGACTTGGAAGAGCCATGTTTATTCGTGCCGAAGAACCTGAACTGTTCGGCACTTGCACCCAGTCAACTACGCGAAGGGTAAGTGAGCCGAAGTCAATCGTCTCCTGGATCGGATTCGATAGCTGAGCGGCTATGGGTAACGTGACGAACGTCAAACTTAACGACAGGACGGTCAACATCAATCGTTTAAACATGGGAACTCCTTCAAGCCAACCATGGGGTGAATAGTGACCTATCAAAGTATCAGATTTTACATTGCTTTACTGCAACTGGAGGTCGACAAGGAATCTAGACGTTTAAGCCTCATTTCGAGGGAAAACTCTACCGGTCGCGATAAGAAGGCGTCTGTGCGAGTAGAACGGCCGGATTATTCATAATAGATGCTATACCTCAATAGCATCATAACCCCAAGCAGGTGAAAAACAATGACCGAGAAAAAGCACATGGTTACTCTAGTACACGGCACTTGGGCGAAAGGCGCGCCGTGGACGCAAGAGAGTTCGCCACTATCTAAGAAACTCGAGGAAAACGGTTACAAGGTCGAGCGCATCGACTGGGGTCCATGGAACCGATTTTCAGCGCGACGTGATGGGGCAATAAAGCTGAGATGTCATGTGAAAAGTTTTTGCGACTACGACCATTTTGTAATCGCACATAGTCACGGCGGCAATGTGGCGATCCGCGCGATTGCTGGAGACGACTCGCTGCTCAAAGGACTGATTTGCTTAAACTCGCCTTTTTTCAATATCCTAGAGCGTGATCCGAAGATGATCAAGAACATTTTGAGTAACTTAACCATTGCCGCATCATTGATTCCGGTTGGCTTCTGGTTGACTCGCGGTTGGTCATGGTTGCTGCCCATTATTTATCTGGCCATTGGCATAGCAGCTGGCGTTGCACATTTGGCTTTTGATAAAATCTATGCATTCATTCAGAACAAAGGAAAGCAGTTTCATTATAAGCTCTTGCACAAAACGCCAATGTATTGCTTAAGTACAGCGGACGATGAAGCATTTGGAGTTTTGGCATTCCTATCTTCATTGCAAAATGTATTGTTCTTGACGGTAAGCCGGGTAGTGATCTACAACACATGGCTTGGCGTCGTCATTGGTGTATTTTTAATCTTGGAAATACTGCCATTTTTGCACCTACCGTAGGACTTGTTAAAACGATCTAGTTCGCTTATGTCATTGAATTGCGTATGCTAATGGATTTTGCAGGAGCGGCAACACGCCGCTCCTGCAATACATTGCTTGGTTCAACGGCGACGTAACGCACCTACCATGCCAAGAGCACTCAGCATCAACCAAATTGCCGCAGGTACAGGCACAACCAGTACGGACGCACCGTTGTAAACCACGGTCATCTCCGATGCATCCGCAGCGCTAATGAATCCACCAAAGGGTGAGTCGCTGCTGGCAAGTCCAACAGTCCCTAAGCCTGCTTGAGTTGCGACCAGCGTGAGCTGGCCAATGACGTGATTGCCGATAATGCCGTCAAAGTTGCCAAAGCCAATCGCGTTGAGCTCTGCGTCGCCGACACTACAACCACCGATGATCGATCCGTCGGATTCACAGTTCTCAGGTATCAACGTGAAGGCTGGGTCAATAACGTTGATGGAAAAACTACTGTCATACGCGAAGGATACAACATCAAAGATGTTGGTGTCGTAAATCAAATCGAACGCTCCGCCTACTGTCTCCTGTAGAAATTCCATAGTGATATCTAATGTGAATTCCTGCCCAATACCAACGGTACTCGTGGTAGGTGAAATGCTGATTACGTTTGCGTGTGACACCTGGCTGAATAGACCCAGCGCCAATGCCGCCAGGCTTAGTTTGAGATTTTTGAAGTTCATTTCAATAGCTCCGATGTCTTATTCATTTGCGCTCGGCCCGGGTACTGAGCCAAACAGGGTTTTAAAGGATGCGACATCGCTGAAGTTAATTGCGCCGTCACAGTTAAGGTCAAGCGGGCTGAACTCTGGAGCATCGCTCGCGCCCTGGAAGCCGACACGCAGTTGACCCAAATCTGCGAAGTTAACGAAACCTGAGTTGTCAAAGTCTGCGTCGCAGTGGTTACCGTTCCCGTCAGTATCGCTGTCACATTGACTAGGGTTGGCCACCAACGTGCAATTGTCTTCGAAATCTTCAATGCCGTCGTCGTCGCTGTCGGTAAAGGCAACTTCAGTAACCGCAATTGCCGTTTCGTCGCTACTGTCGCTGGTAGCCGCGGCAATATTGATGATCGTATCACCTACAGTGCCACCAACTTCTACATCGAAGGTAAACGTAGCTGAGCCGCCAGACGATGAGTCAACGCGTAAATCGCCCAGGTCGCCCGTAATGGGAGATGTACCAGTACCGTTGAAGTAGTAGTTAGCCCCAAACAAACCACCGCCACTTTCGGCGCCAACTGTTAGGTTGTCGTCAGGAATTGTAGGAAGATTGTTGTAAACAAACCAGATACCACGTGAGCCTGGCGCTGCAAGATCGGTACCGATTTGAATCTGGAAAGTGTAGGTAGGGCCAGGTTCTGCAAAGCGTTCGGCACCGTTCCATTCGATAATGATAAAGGCGCCGCCGTTAAACGACCCTGCGTACCAAGAGCCCGCACCCGGGTCATCGGCATCGGTTCCATCCAAATCCAGGTCGGTCCAGAACGGTGCAATAACCGTGTTTGGCGCGCCTACACTTGGTAGTGATGAGTTGCTCGCCGTCGCTGCGTTGGTGCCGTCGTCACCTGCAACAATGTAACCGTTTGAACTGACTACCATGCTGGTATACGTGCTGCCAGCATACTGGAATGGCGGCAATCCGGTTAACACGCTGGTGGTGTCATCACAAACGCCGCTGCAGTCCAATGGCGCCACACCGATATCCGGCAAGCTAACATATCCAAAGGGCGAGCCGGCCGGTGGGAATGGGTCGGATACCACATCAATAACACCAGTATCGAACGTGCCTTCCCATACCATCGCGGTTCCGTTCGTGTTTACGCCAAATGGAACAGTTTCAATACCACCGTTAATTTGCGAAGCAGCGGAACCTGCTACCAACGTTGTGTTAGCTGGCAGGGGATCTTCCAATGCGTAAGCACCCGTTTCAGAGACGTTGGTTAGATTGATTTCATAACTGAGGATCTGGCGAACACTTGCGACCGCTGTGCTGGCTTGTTTGTTAAACAGTGCTCCATTGGTAGCGGTGGTGAATAAAGCGGCTACTGTAATGTGCTGATTGGGCACGCTCACACCACCTTTATCGGGTATTGATGGCGTCAATAGTACCTCACCGAAATTCCAGCCTGAATCTGCAAGCGTTGTATCAGCAGCAATGTCTAGTACCTGACTCGCCCCAGCGGCTAACGTGAATGAGCCAGGAGTGACGTTAATCACCATGCCGTCGTCGGCAACACCTGATGCGTTGTAGCTTAAAGTCTGGTCGCTTGCATTACGTACCGTACGCTGCCAGTCACAATTCAGGACACAGCTATTAGATACCAGCGCCGCTAAATTCAGTCTTGATGGGTCGCCGCCCAGGTCGGGATCGGCTGCATCAAAGTTGGCTATGGTTTCGTTTAGCACCAATGCTGCAGTAGACGCATCTTCCAGGTTTACGCGACCACCACCAAAATCAAAGGGATCGGCTGGAGTGACACCGTCTTCTTTACGCATGTCGGTGACACCTGTAGTCATTAGCAGTGACGCAACTTCTGCGGCGGTCAGGTTGGGTCGAATTTGTCGGAGCAGAGTGACCGCGCCGGTTGCGTGAGGACTGGCCATTGACGTTCCAGAAATAATACCTTGTGAAGCCAGTACAGAAGGATCGTCGTTGGGATTGTCTGTATCCAAACCTGGATGATGAAACTGTAGATCTGCACCGGCCGCGTAAATTGCCGAACCAGGTGCTGATACGTGTGGTGCAAGCCAGTCGAAACCGGTGTAGGGTCCTCGCGAGCTAAAACCTGCCATAATATCTGCTACCGCTGGGTCAGAAGTGACCGGCCCGGTTGCTGTGATTGTGCCCGTGTGGCCTGTGCCGCTGGCGAGCCACGCGCGCACTGCATCTCCGTCATCGGCGTTGATATGAATAGCTGGAATTACATGTACGTCGTCGTTTGTAGAGGTGGCACCACCTTGAATGTTGGCAAGCACCATGGCAGCAGCTCCGCCATCGCGTACGTTACGGGCTTTTTGTACCCTGGCAATTGCACCACGGTCACAAACCACAATTTGGTTTGACGTAAACGTGCCCTCTGGAAACGCTGACAGACACTGTTCAGGTTGATCAAAGTTTGCATCCCCTGGTGCGCCGACTGGAAAGTCACCGGCCCAGACTATGCCACCACTAAAAGCCTCGGTAACGCTGCGCCCAACTATGGTGCCAGGCGGGGTGGTAATTCCACCGTTTAGGTCTTCCAGATTTTTAGCCGGGAATGCTCTATCGTGAGTGCTTGCACCGACTCCGGTAGCCCAGGGTGATGCGTTTATTCGCGCTGCAGTACCTGCGCCCGGGCCTGAGTTACCAGCAGAGTTTTGCAGCATAATGCCAGCTGCTCGTGCGCCCTTAAAGGCCAGCGATTTTGCATCGGCCCATGGACTGCCGCCAGCGGCGCCTATTGAATGGTTGAGCGCATCGGCTCCATCAAGAATGGCCTGCTCGATCGCGCTAGCGATGTCACTTCCAAAACAACTTGGTGCACACACTTTATAAGCAATGATGTGAGCGTGTGGAGCAACGCCTGAGACGTTACCGAGTGAGAGTCCTGTGTCGCCACCGTCGCTATCAAACAAAGGCGGGTTGTTCAGATGATTGCCTGCTGCGGTACTTGCAACATGTGATCCGTGGCCGTCGGTATCTTTGGACACAGGATCATTAGGTGGAGCGAACTGGTCGACACCACCATTAGCATCTATAAAACTGTGCGAACCGATTAATTTGTTGTTACATAAACCTGGAAAATCTTCATTAGTACAGTCATCGCGATCTCCCCCAGCGAAGTTGCCCGCACCAAACGGATTGGTGTCAGCGTATTCGCCACTCGCACCATAACCGTCGTCACCAACCTCAGCGAAAGATGGGTGACCCTGGTTGATTCCGGTGTCCATGATACCAACGACCATACCTTCACCTTGTGCGGCAACTCCGGTGGCATTTCCATTCCAGATGAAAGGCGCACCAATGAGTGCAGGACCGCGATCGGTTTCAAGTTCATAAGCAACATCGCGTTGTACGCTGCGCACACCAGCTACTGTCTTGGCTTGTGCCGCTTGCGCAACAGACAAGCGCAGTGCGAAGCCGTTAATCGCGTAGAAGTAACGACGCGTTGGCTCTGCCGAACCATGGTTGACTGCTCCAAGTTTGCCGAGCACATCATCTTGACGTGCTCTCAAAAAGTCTACGTAGGCGCGAGAGGCGTCTGAACGTGTGTTGAGTTTGTTGCCACCAGTGGCTTGAACACTGGTGGCAGCCAGGTTGTTTTTGCCGCCAGCGAAATTTGCCACAGCCTCGTCTTCGAGAATGACAATATAGGTTGCTGTGTCACCTTGCTTGCCATGGCCTTGTTCGCTGGTCAAGCCGCCGTGCAGCGTAGAGTCCAGTGTCAGACCATCGTTACGTTCAGCCATCGCGGTTCCGGTACTGCCGAAAGAAATTGCAGCACTGATGAAAATGGTAGCTACATTCTTTAGAAAGTGACTATTGGGATTATTCTTTGGGTTATTCATTCTTTGACCCCCCAGGTCTTGCTAGTGTCGAAATTGGGTTAATGAGAATAGGGTTATTAGCAAACATCCTGTTCGTCGAATCGTAATTTTGCTGCGCCCATATCTGTGAGCGATAGCTGATTTACTCGCTTCTTGTACATTAAAACTAGGGCGCTAAGCCGCTCAGGTCAATAATAATTTAATCAGCTTTTATACTAGATTGCAATTTAGGGAGTACCAGGTATTTTCTCTTGTGGTGCAACAATAATGTCTGAATCGCTTGCCCTGCTTGGCTTTCTGGAAGAGGTAACATCCCAATCTCCGATAAACAGTTTGGACTTTGCCAAGAATTTGATGAAGAGAAAGAACGTCGATGCGATGCCGAAAGGGAAAGGATTAGGAAGAGCAATGCGCTTCGAAATTACACCGGTCCAGATTCAATTCTATATGTGAACTTATATAACCACTATCCTTCTTCGTGCATGACAAAAAAAGTCCGCATTGCGTTATCGATCGATGGTGGTCAATTCACTCGACCAGGCTGCTGAACCTGCAAAGTATTCAAAAAAATGATAAGCGCTTCTTGATCCGCGCTATCGCTTTCTAAAAAGGAGTCGCGCATTTTGTGTGCTTCTCCTGCATGAGCTTCTGTGGCTTCACGTAGCGATGTGTGACGTCCATTGTGAAAATAGGGAGGTTGATTCCCGACACCCCAGAGTCTGGGCGTTACAAAATGGCTAGACCCGGCAAAAAATTCGTCTGAACCAGGTATTGTGCGCATGGATAACGCATCTCGATCCTGGCTATCGACACCCTCTGTAGTGTCATGTAATTTGAAGTCTGAATACACCGGTACCGATACAGTCCCGTCAACGACTTTGGGGCGCTTGCCCAGTAACAGGGAACTGGTTAAATCAACTTCACCGCGCAAATTACCCTCGTAATCGTAGTCTGAGAAAACCCAATTATTATTGTTGAGAGCTAAGTACGGACGATGGCACTCATTGCATTTGAAATCGGCAAAAAGTTTTTCACCAGCGATCGCCTGTTGCAAAATATCAGGCTCTGTTGGCAATATTTTTTCCGGCACCGAAAGTGTTGCTTGATACATCACAATATTATCAATTTGTTCAGGTGAAAGTTCATTCTGTACACCATCGCGGTCGGTATCCTGATTAAAACCAAAACGCTCGCTAGCCTGCATGCCAAGATGAAAGTCAAAAGCGTTGATTGTGAATTCACGCAAAGACTTTATAGATCCAGTTTGGTGAAATGGCTTAATGATCAGGGTGGGTCAATATTCGGTGTAAATCAACAGGCGGATCGATGATTCTCCCTAAACGAGGCGCAACGAGTGGGCCTTTACGGCAGCCTGTATACGACTACTGACGCCCAGTTTCGAATAGACATTCTTGATATGCCATTTGACAGTACCTTCGCCTATCATCAGTTCTTCCGAAATACTTCTGTTTGACAGACCGTCACTAATGTGTGCGAGGATCTCCGATTCTCTGGGTGTCAGCGGCGAAACGAATTCGTCGAATTGTGATTCTGACCCTCTATGTTCAAGTGCACGTTGTTTCGAATCGTTGAGTCCAGTCTGCAAGCCATTCGCGACGTCGATGAGCGTGTTGAGATAGTCGGTGTCCGGGCCGCGTTCAC
>QIGP01000155.1 GCA_003228965.1 Gammaproteobacteria bacterium | reverse complement strand
AGCTACGGCTATGTCCCGGCGGGCGATCAGCACAACTGCCCACACCACAGCGGCGATAAATTCCATCAACTCATGAATAATGCAGGCTAGAGCGCTTGCTTTGCTTGCCTAAAAGATTGACCCAAACTTTTAAATTCAAACGGAAGTCGCATGCACGATATTCAGCTAAAAATTCTCGATCCCAGAGTCGGCAAGGAGCTCGAACTCCCGGCCTACGCCACCGACGGTTCTGCAGGACTCGACCTGCGTGCCTGCATCGACGAGAAGCTTGTAGTGCTACCGGGCGAAACTCATCTGGTGCCTACAGGCTTTGCCATGCATATAAACGACCCAGGCTTAGCTGCGGTACTGCTGCCGCGTTCAGGCCTTGGCCACAAACATGGTCTGGTGCTTGGTAACTTAACGGGACTCATCGATTCTGACTATCAGGGGCAGGTTTTTGTGTCGTGCTGGAACAGGGGTGGAAAGACCTACACCATTGAGCCTGGCGAACGTATTTGTCAGATGGTCTTTGTGCCTGTGGTCCAGGCGCGCTTTAGTGTGGTCGAAGAATTCAACCAGTCAGAGCGTGGCGAAGGTGGATTTGGACACTCGGGCACGTCTTAAGACGCGACCTTGAGAGGTTGCCCGAAAGCTCGTTCTTGAGTAGTAACCCTGAGAAATCACAGGGCCTGGGGGCTAGCGCGTTTGGCTAGTCTGTGCTTTGAGCTCTTTGAAGCGTTCGGCGTCGGCCGCAAACTCGGTTTTAATCTGGTTTTGTTCGTGACGCAGCGTTTGCACTGTTTGCATGTGCTCAGCCATTGCACGTTCGGTGTGAATGATCAGCTGAGCCAGGTCTTCCGGCAGAGGTGGAAGTTCTGATGTTTCGCTGTAAGGGAAGTTGAACTTGCGCGTTTCGCTTTCCAGTTCTTCCCAGCGATCCTGCAAGTTACCAAGATACTGACGAATGACGCCTACTTGTGCCTCAATGGCGAGGAGTCGACGGTCGCGCAGCATGGCGATTTCTTCAATCGACAAGTAGGTGTCGAGCAAAATACGGTCGCGTTCGCGCTGACGCTCTATCACTTTGGCTTCTTTGGCACGTTTGGCGGCGTATATCGCGTCAGCGACCAGCTCTTGTTCGGTTCTTTCGCGATCAAGCTTCTTCACGGTAACGCCCTGTTCGTTAATAACGTAGCGTTCTCGCGGTGCAAATTCAGCCGGAACAGCGTCTCCGTAGTGAGTCACCCCGTCGCTGTCCACCCATTTATATACCTGATCGGCCATTACCTGGCTGGTCAGCAATAGAGCAGAGATAGAAAGAAGGGCGTTTTTTAAAATCACTATGGATCCGTTGGTTAAGTTAAGTTGGGTGTTTCGTACTTATTTAATGCGTTATTTATAGCATAAGTCCCTCACGGGACGTGTGATCAAGTTAACACTGACCTGCGCGCTCAGGCATTATTCTCGCCATATTGGTCGCGATATTGTTGCAGCGCACCAAGATAGCGTTCAATTTCAGGGCTACCGTGCGAACTTATAAAGTTAATCAGGTCCTCTAATCCGACAAGACTCACAACGTTGAGTTCGTATTTCAGCGTAACTTCTTGAATTGCTGAAAGATTACCTTTTCCTCGCTCTTGCCTGTCCAGTGCTATCAAAGCACTGCACGCGTTGGCGTCAGCGGCCTCAATGGTGCGAATGGCCTCGCCAATGGCGGTGCCTGCGGTAATCACGTCGTCCACAATGACCACGCGTCCGGCAAGCGGTGCACCGACAATTTTGCCGCCCTCGCCGTGGTCTTTGACCTCTTTACGATCAAACGCGTATGGAACGTCGATGTTGTGCTCGGTGTATAGCGCCGCTGCCGTCACGACGGCTAACGGGATGCCTTTGTACGCTGGACCAAACAACATGTCGAACTCAACTTTTGAGTCGACCAGAGCCTGAGCGTAGAAACGACCGACCCGGGCCAGTGAAGAACCGCTGTTGAACAGGCCTGCATTAAAGAAGTAAGGGCTGTTTCGACCCGACTTAAGAGTGAACTCGCCAAATCGCAGTACGCCAAGGTCCATGGCCAGGCGAAGAAAGTCGTTCTTGTAGTTACTCATGTGAAATCCTGTTTAGCCGTGTCATGTAACCCTGTGCGGCTAGCCTGGCCGGTTTGGGTGGGCAGTTGTGTTGCAGCCGCTGCGTTGTATTAAACCCGTCGTTTTTTCTACTGAGGTTCACCGCGTGGTTGGGTATGATACACGCGTCTATAATTGTTGGGGAGCAAGCTTTGCGAATTATCAGTGTAAACACAAACGGCATACGGGCTGCGTCGAGGAAAGGCTTCTTCCAGTGGCTGGCAAGGCAGCGCGCCGACGTGTGCTGCGTGCAGGAAACCAAAGCTCAGGTCCACCAGCTGGAAGACCCGGTTTTCCATCCACCGAAACATCACGTCTACTACGTCGACGCCGTCAAGAAAGGCTATAGCGGCACCGCTATATACAGTCGCCACAAGCCCCGCAAAGTGATTCGCACGCTCAAAGAAGCCTGCGGTGGTCAGGACGGTTGGCAGGAATTCGACGACGAAGGCCGCTTTGTCGAAGTGCAGTTTGGCAACTTAAGCGTCATCAGCCTCTACTTACCTTCAGGATCTTCCGGCGACATCCGCCAGGACGCCAAATGGCGTTTTCTCAATTTATTCCTGCCCTACCTCAAGACACTCAAGCGCAAGAAGCGCGAATACGTTATTTGCGGCGACTGGAATATTGCGCACAAGAACGAAGACATACGCAACTGGAAGGGCAACAAGAAGAATTCAGGCTTCTTGCCCGAAGAGCGCGCGTGGCTCGACGAAGTGTTTGGCCCGGTTGGTCTCGTTGACGGTTTTCGTCAGCTAAAGCAAAAAGAACACGAGTACACGTGGTGGTCTAACCGTGGACAGGCACGGGCCAACAACGTTGGCTGGCGCATCGACTACCACGTATGCACACCCCTCGTTGGAAGCAAAGTGACCAAAACGCGCATTTACAGAGACAAGCCTTTTTCTGATCACGCGCCGCTCATTCTCGACTACGACTTCAACGTCGAACCGTAGTGGTCGCGTTTACCGACAAACGCTTTTGGACCACGCTGTTCAACCGCCGCATGTTGGTGTGTTTGTTTACAGGCTTTGCTTCCGGCCTGCCGTTGTATATTCTTATCCAGCAAGTTCCCGCGTGGCTGCGCGTCGAAGGCATAGACCTTAAAACCATCGGGCTGTTTGCCCTCATCGGCTTTCCGTACACGTGGAAATTTCTGTGGGCGCCATTCATGGACAGGTATTCGATACCTTTCCTTGGCAGGCGCCGTGGCTGGATGCTGGTAACTCAGCTCGCACTTATGGTGCTGATAGCCTCTTTAGCCTTCGTAAAACCCGCCGAAAGCCTCAAGCTGCTATTGGTGCTGGTGGGTGGCATCGCGTTTTTCTCGGCGAGCCAGGACATTGTGCTGGACGCTTACCGTCGCGAGCTGTTGTCCGACAACGAGTTGGGCGTAGGTAACTCCTACTTTATTAACGCCTACAAAATATCGTCTTTAGTACCAGGTTCGCTTGCTTTGATACTTGCAGACTCCATGCCCTGGAGCACGGTAAACCTCATTGTCGCGGCGTTCATGTTAGTGGGTGTGGTCACAACGCTAATATGTAATGAGCCCGAGCACGCGGTCAAAGCGCCCGAGCGTTTGGTCGACGCTATTATTAATCCGTTTATTGAGTTTTTTAGCAAGAGTCGAAATTTTTCCAAAGCGTGGGCCATTTTAATATTCATGATGCTCTACAAACTCGGTGACAACATGGCCGTTGCGCTTGAAACACCGTTCTTTCTCGACATGGGTTACAGCCTTACCGAAATTGGCGTGGTTGCCAAAGCCTGCAAACTTTGGGCAGCCGTCATCGGCTCAATCATTGGTGGTGTAGTCATGATTAAGCTCGGCATCAACCGGGCTCTATGGGTGTTTGGTGTTGCCCAGATTTTTTCAATTCTCGGTTACGCCGGTCTTGCGTCACTAGAAGGGCAGGATGTATTTAACCTGTTTGGACAGTCCTGGTCCATGTTGGTACCACTTGGCGCCGCTGTTTCCCTTGAGTATCTGGGCGTGGGGTTGGGGCAGGTGGCACTCATCGCCTTTATGGCCAGGTTATGCAACACGGAATTTACCGCAACTCAGTTTGCTCTTTTGTCGAGTCTGGCTGCTATTCCACGCACACTTGCTTCGGCAAGCACGGGTTTCCTCATCGAGGGGTTGGGTTATGAGCAGTTTTTTATGCTGTGCTTCGCTTGCGCAATTCCGGGAATGCTCATGCTGTTTGTGGTGGCGCCGTGGAATGAAAAACGCGAGTCCGTAACCAGCTGATCAAGTGGTTCGCACGTTCATTGAAGAACGAAGCACTAGTGCACTTTACTAGCAAACCGGCCCGGTGGCTCAGCGGCATGAACAGGCGACGCGTGATGCAGGACCATATGCCAGCCGTCCTTCGTCGATCGATACACGTTCGTGACCTGCATACGAAATTCCATCGCGTCCTGGTGAAGTATTTCAACACCTGTATGTACGCTTAAGTCACTGGTTTGCATCGTCTCTACCTGCTCCAAACCGGCATTTAGTTGACTCTGATTCTGGAAAAGCCCAAGAAAGCTGCCAATGACCAAACGGTAGCCCACAATGCGCTGCGCCATAGGGTGTGTACAAATGACGCTCGGCGAGTCCAGCCATACTTGCTTCATGTCATCGAGACAGGCTTCGGAAAACGCCTTGTAGAAGGCGGTTTGTGTTTCAGAAGGGGTGGCAAATTTCATAGTTGCTTCTTATTTGGTCAATGGGGCAGTATACCTGCCCAGCGTATTGCGAGAAGCACATGGTGGAAGAAAGTAACGAATGGCTTGAAGTTTGTGCCGTATCCAAAATCGGTGACCCTGGCGCATTCGGCTTTAAAGTAATGGCAGGCAAATACCCGTTGTTTGGTTTCGTCGTGCAAAAAGAAGGCACGGTATACGGCTACAAGAACGTGTGCCCTCACGCCGGACGTCCGCTTGACTGGGCGCCCAATGCTTTTCTTACCAAAACCAAAGACCACATTATGTGCTCAGCACACGGCGCAATGTTTGAACTGGACAACGGCCTGTGCGTGGGTGGTCCGTGTCTTGGACGCTCGCTCATGCCGTGGAACATTGAAGTGCGCAACGACACCGTGTTTGCCGAGATTCCGCCTGAGCCTGTGATAATTTAGCAACCCGCGGCGGTTACTCGAACAACGCACCTCGAAAAACGGTGAAATCGGGCGATGGGTAATCGGGTGTAAACAGTTGATCGTCAATCAAGGCTTCGCTCACATTTGCAAACTCGCCAATCCCTACGGTAGGCCCAGTTCGCTGGCAGAAAAGTATAGCAGTAGTTTTGCCTATTCTTCGTTTGGAATGACTCGCGCCGTTGGTTTTAAATACTTCGCAATCAATGCAGGAAACTGATCTACATAATATTTAGGCGTGGTTTCAGGCGACATATTGTTTTGCACGTTGTCACCAAACTCCAAACCAAGCTCGGTCAATGCTTTGAATTTCTTGATTTTAGTAGGATCGGCAGAGCTCGGGCGCGTTTTCTCTTCAAGCACGCCGACAGCTAACATAATTTTGTTAGCGGCGACCGCTGACAGTTCAACGCCGTGTTGTTTTAAAAGTTTGGTTAGTGCTTCAACTTGCCCAGCCATGGTGGTGTCTCGCTCAATAATGACGCTTTTAGTTTAGGGCAATGGTGCGGCGGTGTCGATTGGCTGCATGGAATAGTGCGGTTCCTGGGGCGCTCCTACAGTTATTCCAAGGTCAAAAAAAAGGGCAACACCTGCCGGTGCGCCCCATCTCTTGTCTTGCAGTCTCGCGACTACCAGATTTTCACACGCTCTTCTGGTGGCAGGTAGAGCTTGTCGCCAGGCTTAACGTCGAACGCCTCGTAAAACTCAGGTACGTTACGCACCACACCGTTCACCCGAAATTGCGCTGGAGAGTGGGGGTCGGTTCCCACTTGTTGACGTAGTGCGGCTTCGCGAGATTTTTTTAACCACGCCTGGGCGTAGCCCAAAAACACCCGCTGTTCACCGGTGTAGCCATCGAGAACCGGGGCAGGCTTGCCGTCCAAGGACATTCTATAAGCCTTCAAAGCGATGCTAAGACCACCAAGGTCACCAATGTTTTCACCGAGCGTGAATTCACCGTTAACGTTCAGGTCGTCAAAGACTGCGAAACTGTCGTATTGCTCAATCAGCTTCGAGGTGCGTTTTTTAAATTCGGCTTTGTCGTTGTCGGTCCACCAGTCGCGTAGTACACCGTCACCGTCGAACGTACTGCCCTGGTCGTCAAAACCGTGACCAATTTCGTGCCCAATCACGGCACCAATAGCGCCGTAGTTCACGGCGTCTTCTGCGTTCAGGTCAAAGTAAGGAGGCTGCAAAATAGCCGCCGGGAATACAATCTCGTTTTGCGGCGGATTGTAGTAGGCGTTAACCGTTTGCGGTGTCATGCCCCATTCGTGTTTTTGCACGGGGCCGTTGAGCTTGGCAACGTTGCGGGCGTACTCAACCAAGGTGGACCGTTCCATGTTTGCGTAAAGATCGTTAGCGTCAACACTCAACGCATCGTAGTCTTTCCAAATGTCGGGGTAACCAATTTTTGGCGTGAACTTTGACAGCTTGTCGAGCGCCTCGGCTCGAGTAGCTTCACCCATCCAGTCGAGGTCTTTAATGCTGACGCCATAGGCTTTAATCAGGTTGTCGACCAAGGTTTGCATCTCGACTTTCGCAGCGGGCGGAAAGTGTCGCTTCACGTACACTTTGCCGACAACTTCGCCCAGGTTTGCGTTAACCACGTTAACGCCACGGCGCCACATGGGTGTTTGTTCTTTCGCACCGGTAAGCGTGCGTCGATAGAAATCGAAGGTTGCTTCGTCGATGTCAGTGGTAAGGCGACGGCTTGCGTTACGCAGAGCCGACCACGCGAGATACTTTTTCCAGGTGCCAAAATCGGTATCCGTGAAGATCGAATTGAAGTCGCTCGTGTAGTCTTTCATAGCAACGATCAGGCGAGGCACGTCTTTTAAGTCTGCAGCAGCCAGATAAGCGTCCCAGTTAAAGTCTGGAGCCAAAACGTTAAGTTCGCTACGTGTATACGGGTTGTAAAGCTTAACAATGTCCCGAGCCTGCTCTTTCTTCATTTGCCTGGCGGCGAGCGTTTTTTCAAGTTCGTAAATCGCATCAACGTCGTTGGCGTCGCCAAGGTTGGTCATGAGGAACATTTTGGTCATGTACTCACGGTACTTGATGCGAATGTCTTCTGACTTTTCGTCGTCAGTGAAATAGTATTCGCGGTCAGGCAGGCCCAGTCCGCCTTGAAACGTATATATGGCGTAGCGTGTGGGCTCTTTCAGGTCTTCAAAAAGGAACATTGAAAACGGAAGACTTAGTCCAAGTTTGTTGCCGTGACCGAAGTAAGCGGCAATGTCGTCGTGGTTTCCAAGCGCATTAATGCGATTCAGCTCAGGCTGTAACGGTGACAGTCCCAACGCGTTGCGTCGGTCCATGTCCATAAACGAATTAAACAAGTCGCCCACTTTTTGCTCGTCGGAACCATCAGCGAAATTGCCTGAAGAAGCTTCTTCGATAATTTTCTTGACGTTTTCCTG
>QIGP01000154.1 GCA_003228965.1 Gammaproteobacteria bacterium | reverse complement strand
ATGATGGTTGGGGTCGCCTGAAGGGGTTCGAGTACGCCACCAATTCCGGCGCCGCCGCTGAGATGAACGTTACGACCTATTTGTGCGCACGATCCTACCGTGGCCCAGGTATCCACCATGGTGCCGCCGTCTATGTACGCGCCAATGTTGACGTACGACGGCATCAGAATGCATTCTGGCCCAACATAAACCCCGTGTCTTACAACGGCTTGGGGGACGACGCGAACGCCGCCTTGCTGGAACTCAGCCTCGGTCGCGTCACGGTACTTCAGTGGCACTTTGTCAAAGTAGCGTGTTGTTCCATCGCTGCTTACTTCATTGTGGTGTGTTCGAAAATACAGCAGTACAGCTTTTTTTAACCATTCATGTACTAGCCAGTCTTTGCCGTTTGGCTCAGCAACTCGCACTTCACCCGCATCAAGGGCATCAACGGCGCGCTCTATAGCCTGAATGACGTCGCTGTCGGAGGAGGGAGTAAGCGTATCGCGTGCTTCCCACGCCTGTTCGATAACGGTTTGATCGGAAGCGTGAAGTAGTGAGCTCATTTAATGGGTCCGGTGATTCGAGATGGCGGGTCTATTAAAACGCATGCCCGACGATAGTAAAAGGGCTAGACCTGTTGGATAGAGGAAATAATTCTGGCGGGTTGAATGAACTTGTTGCTTAGCCAAGGGTGTTTAGATAGCTAACGATGCGGTGAGCGGCGTCTGTGCATTCGTCCAATCCAGGTACGAGAGAGACTCTTACCCTGTTCTTTCCCGGGTTAACTCCGTTAGCTTCACGTGCCAGGTATTGACCCGGTAGCAGCTTCACGCCCTGCGACGCGTATAGGCCGCGAACAAATTCTCGATCATCTATCGGCGTTTTGGCCCACACGTAAAACGCACCTGGTGGCGTTGTGATACCCCAATGATCGGCCAGTATTGCAGAGAAGGCGGCGTATTTTTGATCGTAAATCCGCCGATTTTCTGCGGGCACAGTATCGTCGTCCCAGGCAGAAATGCTGGCATCCTGCACTGTCTGCGCCATAGCGCAGCCGTGGTAGTCGCGATATTGACGTAGTGGTTTTACTATTTGTGGGTCGGCAGCGATAAAGCCGGAACGCAGACCAGGTACGTTTGAACGTTTGGACAGCGAGTGAAAGACAGCACAACGGGAAAAGTCTGCGCGATTGTCTTCACGGCACACATCCAGCAAACCAGGAGGTGGCATGCCCTCTCGGTATATGTCGGCGTAACACTCGTCGGCCGCAATCACGAAGTCGAAGCGCTCGGCAAGTACAAGTGCGGCGCGCCAGTCGTTGAGCGATAAAAAGGTTCCGGACGGGTTGCCCGGATTGCACAAAAACAAGACTTCACAGCGCGCCCAAACGTCATCGGGCACGGCCGTTAGGTTCGGCAGAAAGTTGTTCTCTTCGACTGTGTTCAGATAGTAGGGCTCAACGCCTGCTAAAATCGCGGCGCCTTCATAAATTTGGTAGAACGGATTGGGCATGACAACCACGCCATCAGACTTGCCCCCGGTGGTGGCTTGCACAAACGAAAAGAGTCCCTCGCGCGTCCCGTTAACAGGAACAATCATTGAGTCCGGGTTAATGAATCCGGCCTCAAGCGAATAACGACGCGTTAGCGCTTGAGCGCAACTGTGTCTTAGCGCGGGTGTGCCAATAGAGACCGGGTAGCTGCCCAGCCCATTTCCCTGTCCGAGCAATTTGGCTATGTTCGCAGGTGGTGCGTGGCGAGGTTCGCCTATGTGCATATTGATGGGTGACAGGTGGGGAGGCGGGTGAGCGCCTTCCAGTCGTGCTGCAAGACGGCTAAAAGGGTACGTACGAAGCTTTGCGATGCGCGGGTTCATGACTTTCCCTGGCCCCTGGTTAAATGGCAATGACATGTTAGCCGAAAACTGATGAGGTGCCGACTGAAGGGCACCTCTTAAGCGGCCGACGGTAACAGTTCGCCGAGCGCTTGTTCAAGTGAAGCACGTGTGTCAACGCTGAGTGGTTTGCCTGCCTGGTTGGTTAGGTAGAATACGTCTTCAGCGCGTTCACCAATGGTCGTGATTTTAGCGGCCGACACCATTACGTCAACGCTTAGAAAAGCCTGCCCTATGCGTGAAAGCAGTCCCGGTTGGTCGGCGGCCGAAACTTCCATGACCGTACAGCGGCCATTCGGGTCGTCGGTAAAGTCAGTGATGGTGGGTGTTGAAAATATTTTTACAGCACGCGATGCAGATCGGGTTACGGTTGGAGTAGCGTCTGCTGCAAACGCACGCAGTATCGCGTTTTCAATGCGTTCGGCTCGCTCCGTTTCGTCGTGTTTGGATGTGGATGTTCCCAGGATTCGGTAAGTATCCAGGTTGAAGTCGCGGGCAACATTGGTAATGCGTGCATCTAAAATGGTCAAGCCCTGTTGTTCCAATACGGCGGTAATACGCGCAAAACTTTCAGATGAGCGAGGTGCAAGCACCATGAGGCTGCCACCAGACGGACTAGCCAGGTTACGCACAGCGGCGACTACGTTGTGCACGACCGGGTGATCGGTGAGTACGTGCGTATGCCAGGCGACTTCGTCAGAGGAATGGCGCAGGAAATAGGAGTCATCGAAATTTTTCCAGGCAGACTCCCGGGTCGTTTCATCGATGCCAAGGTTTTCAATGCGCAATCGTGCCTGGCGCTTGGTCGTCGCAATTAGCTCTTCGCGATCGATCGGATTTTCGAGTCCGCGATCGAGGGCCCGGCGGGTCTGGCGATATAAATTTTCAAACAAGCTGGCCTTCCAGCTGTTCCACATGCCGGGATTGGTTCCTCGCACGTCGGCGACCGTGAGCACGTACAGGTATTTAAGGTGTAAGTCGTCACGCACTAATTCAGAAAATTCGTGAATCACGTCTGGATCGTCGATGTCTTTTTTCTGCGCAGTAACGGAAAGCACTAAATGATTGCGCACTAGCCAGCCGACTAGACGGGCATCATAGGTATCCAACCCGAATTTCAAGCAAAACGCTTCTGCATCGACCGACCCAAGCTCTGAGTGATCGCCGCCGCGGCCTTTGGCAATGTCGTGAAACAAGCCGGCCAGGTATGCAAGCTCAGGTCGTGGCAGCGACTTCATAATTTGGCTGCAGTAGGGAAATTCATGGTTATATTTAGGCAGCGAAAAGCGGCGTAAATTGCTAACTACGAAAAGGGTGTGAGCATCTACGGTATAGGCATGAAATAAATCGTACTGCATGAGACCGACAATCTTGCCAAACGCTGGAATGAAGCGCCCAAGCAAACCGTAGCGATTCATTCGTCGCAGCTCGTGGGTTACGCCTGCTGGTGCACACAGTATTTGCAGAAAGAGCTCGTGATTAACAGGGTCGTTTCTGAATTTATCGTCAATGAGTTCGCGTTTCTGTCGTATCAGGCGAATGGTCTTTGCGCTAACTCCCGTGATCTCTTCGTGTTCCTGAACGTGCGCAAAGACTTCAAGCAGCGCGCTAGGGCGGCGGTCAAACAATCCTTGATCTGTCACGTCGAGATTGTTGTTGATGATTTGAAACTCGGCGTTAATTTTTTTGCCGGTGTGTTTACCAGGATTCAGTATGGCTTCACGAAACAACTGCAAGAGCATTTCGTTCAGGCGAGTTATGCGGATTGCTGTTCGGTAGTAAGCCTGCATCATTTGTTCGACGCCCAGGCTATGGGGCTTGTCTTCGTAACCGAACTGTTCAGCAATTTTGGCCTGGAAATCAAATAGCAGGCGATCTTCGCGTCGGCCTGCGACTGTGTGTAACGCGAATCTCAGTTTCCAAAGAACCGCTCGGTCGCGAGCAAGGGACTTGTACTCGTGTGCGCTCAGAAAATCAGTTGCCACAAGTTCGCGCATGGTGTTGTTGCCGAAGTGACGTTTCGCCACCCAGTCCACCATTTGCAGGTCGCGCAGACCGCCGGGTGCACTTTTGACGTTGGGTTCCAGGTTGCTGGCAGTGTCATGGTGGCGTGCGTGCCGAGCCAATTGCTCAGTTAGCTTGGCGTCAAAAAACGTATCGGCGGGCCACATGGAGCGAGGCCCGGTGGCGTCACACATTTTGTCGAACAGTTCTTTATCGCCATGTAACAGGCGCGATTCCATCAGGCTCGTCACAATGGTGAGGTCTGTCTTGGCTTCCTTGACGCATTCCTTTAACGTGCGAACGCTGTGTCCAACTTCAAGCCCGATGTCCCAGAGCATGGCCAGGAATTGCTCGATACCCTTTGTGTCGTCGCTTGATATTTTGCGTTTTCCCACGAGTAACATGACGTCAATGTCACTGCCAGGGTGTAGTTCGCCACGCCCGTAGCCGCCCACGGCAACTAGCGCCATTGAGCCGTACTGTTGCCCGAGAAACGTGCGCCATAGCCGTAGTAGTATTGCATCAACCAGTCGCGCCTGGTCGCGTACCAATTCTTCAATGGGTTCATTGTTTGAGAAGCGTTCCTGTAGTCGAGCGCGGGTCTTGTCGAGCGTTGCGCGATAGGCCTGAATCGCGTTTGCGTCTTCGCCCAGTTGCGCATCCAGGCTCGACAGCTCGGGCCACTGGTCGAAATTCTCTGGCGAGCTGAAGCCACTCACCGACTATAGGATCTCGTCGGCGCCCAGTGTCAGCACCTCATATCCGTCTTTAGTTACTAAAATGGTGTGCTCCCACTGTGCCGAGAGTGAGTGATCTTTGGTGACGACGGTCCAGCCGTCTGGAAGAAGTTTCACTTCTTTGCGGCCGGCATTCACCATCGGTTCAATGGTGAATGTCATGCCTTCCACCAATTCGTAACCTGTGTTGGGTTCGCCGTAGTGCACTACCTGCGGGTCTTCGTGAAACACTCGACCAATGCCGTGTCCGCAATATTCGCGAACCACGGAATAGCCTTTCTTTTCCACGAAAGTCTGAATGCCGTGACCAATGTCGCCAAGTCGCGTTCCGGGTTTGACTATGTTGATTGCCAAAATCATGGCGTCGCGCGCGGTCTGTGAGAGTCGTTTACCGATGACGGAAGGCTTGCCCACAAAAAACATGCGGCTGGTGTCACCGTGGAAACCGTCTTTGATAACCGTTACGTCGATGTTGACCGCGTCGCCTTTCTTGAGCTTCTTGGATCCTGGAATGCCGTGGCACACTACGTGGTTGATTGAGGTGCAAACAGATTTGGGAAACCCGCGGTAGTTCAGAGGGGCCGGCACAGCGTCCTGGACCTCGGTGATGTACTTATGACAGATCTGGTCCAGTTCGCCGGTCGTTACACCTGCGCGAACATGCTCGCCGATCATATCCAGTACCGTCGATGCCAGTCGCCCTGCGACTCGCATTTTTTCCTGTTCTTCCAATGACTTAATGGTTACGTTCATGGTTTTATTGGATCCTGGACCAGCCTGTTTTGGGGTTTGGTCTCGGTGATATTGTTGAAATCAGCGTCGTATGGTATAAATCGCGCGCTTTTTTAGCAATCAGTGCTTCAAGAGTAAAAATTCACACACGCGTCAACAACGCCCGGCTGGGTGCCTCTATTTAGCGAGGTTAGCAGGGTAGGGCGCGTGGAGGCTTAACCCGAAAGGAGATTAAAATGGCTACCGTATCTATGCGGGAAATGCTGGAAGCTGGTGTGCACTTTGGACACCAAACGCGCTTCTGGGACCCAAAAATGGCACCGTACATTTTTGGTGAACGAAACAAGATTCACATCATTAACCTCGAAAAGAGTCTACCACTCTTTAACGACGCAACCGGTTTCATTAAAAACCTCGTTTCCAATGGCGGTTCTGTCATGTTTGTCGGCACCAAGCGTGCTGCGCGTGATGCGCTGGCTGAAGAAGCTCTTCGTTGTAACATGCCTTTTGTCAGCCATCGCTGGCTTGGTGGCATGTTGACCAACTTCAAAACCGTGAAGCAATCCATCAAGCGTTTGAAAGATTTGGAAGCGATGGAAGAAACCGACACGTTTGAAGCCCTGAATAAAAAAGAAATACTGGGTCTGACGCGTGAAAAGACAAAACTTGATCGCACCTTGGGCGGCATTAAAAACATGCCTGGTCTGCCTGATGCAATTTTCATCATTGACGTCATGCACGAACGCATTGCGATCAACGAAGCCAAGAAATTGGGTATTCCTGTTATCGGTATAGTTGATACCAACAGTAACCCCGACGACGTGGACTACGTGATTCCAGGTAACGATGACGCCATGCGCGCGATCAACCTGTACGCAAAGTGTGTCGCTGACGCTGTGCTTGAAGGGAAGGCTTCTGTGCCTGAACTCGCTGGAGGCGACGATGATTTTGTAGAGCTGGACGAAGACGGTAAGCCCAGGAAAAAACGGGCTACCAGAAAGCCTGCCGCAAAGAAACCTGCGCGAAAAGCAGCACCTAAGAAAGCAGCTGCTCCAGTAGCACCGGCGGCAGAAGCGCCTGCAGCAGAAGCAAAGCCTGCCGCTGAAGCGGCACCAGCCGCTGACGACGCTCCCGCTACCGACGCGTAGCGCGCAAATGAAGTACGCCGCACGCCAAAGTGCGTGCGGCGTAGTTCGACCTATTCATACTCACGATTTAAGAGGATTTAGCCATGTCTATTACGGCATCCATGGTGAAAGAACTTCGCGAGCGCACTGGCGCTGGCATGATGGAATGTAAAAAAGCACTTGTCACAGCTGACGGAGACATTGAAGTCGCCATTGAAGACATGCGTAAGAGCGGTGCGGCCAAAGCAGACAAGAAAGCGGGTCGTATTGCTGCAGAAGGCAAGATCGTCATCAAGCATTCCGGTAACCACGGTGTACTGGTTGAAGTTAACTGCGAGACCGACTTCGTAGGCAAAGACGAGAATTTCACAGGCTTTGTTGAAGGCGTAGCCGATGCGGCAGCTAGCTGTGACGTGGCTGACGCTGAAGCACTGGCATCGGCCAACCTGGCCTCTGGCGGAACGGTCGATGAAGCTCGTCGGGAACTCATTACCAAACTCGGTGAGAACATCAGCGTGCGTCGTCTGGCCCGCGTAAGCGGCGGCACCACTATGGCTTCGTACCTTCACGGTGCGCGCATTGGTGTGTTGATTGCTCTCGAAGGCGGAGACGAAGATTTGGCGCGCGATATTGCCATGCACGTCGCTGCTTTGAATCCAATGTGCATCGAACCTACGGACGTAGATGCCACTGTGGTTGCTAAAGAGCGCAGCATCAAAGAAGAGCTGGCACGAGCCTCTGGCAAGAAGCCTGACATCATGGAAAAAATGATTGAAGGTCAAATGCGCAAGTTTGTTAACGAAGTTTCACTAACTGGCCAGGCGTTCGTTAAAGACCCTGACCAGACTGTAGGCAAGCTTCTGAAGGGCGCAGGCGCGTCTGTGGTTGATTTCGTGCGTTTTGAAGTAGGTGAAGGCATTGAGAAAAAGACCGAAAACTTCGCTGAAGAGGTAGCGAAAACGGTCAGCGACAGCAAAAAAGACAGCTGATACGAACCTGGGGCCATAAGGGCTGTGTACAAACCACTCTCCGTTGTTGCGCACCCGCTTGGTCCGCAGGACCCAGCATGGAAGTACTCTTGGGGTGTGGATTCAATTGGTTATGCCGCGCGAGCGTTGGGAGATTGCCACGCCCTTCGGGCTCGCAATGACGTAGCTCTTTAGGGCAATGACGTAAACCCTTTGGGCTCGCAATGACGTAGCTCTTTAGGGCAATGGCGTAA
>QIGP01000286.1 GCA_003228965.1 Gammaproteobacteria bacterium | reverse complement strand
GGACGCATTGGCACCATTCGTCAGGCGTTGGAAAAAGACGACTTTATTCACACCCAAATTCTGGCCTACTCGGCCAAATACGCCTCCTCGTTCTACGGGCCATTCAGAGACGCGGTAGGATCGTCGACAAGCCTCGGCGGCGGCTCCAAGGAAAGCTACCAAATGGACCCGGCCAACTCCGACGAGGCCATCGATGAGCTGTTGCTCGACGTCAACGAAGGCGCCGACATGGTCATGGTCAAACCGGCCATGCCCTACCTCGACATTGTGCGCCGCGCCCGCGAAAAGCTTAACGTTCCCGTGTTTGCGTACCAGGTAAGCGGGGAATACGCCATGCTCACCATGGCCGCAGCCAGCAATGCTCTCGACCTCGAGGCCGTTATGCTTGAGTCACTCACCGGCATCAAGCGTGCTGGTGCCCACGCGATACTTACGTACTTCGCACCTCACGCGGCCAGGCTGCTTCGAGCTTAACCATGATGCGTTTCGCAGTCATCGGCGACCCCATAGAGCACAGCCTCTCTCCGACCATTCATAAGACGTTCGCCGAACAATGTGATATTGACCTAACATACGAGCATATGCGGGTGACGCCCGAATCGTTTGACGACGACGTTAACGAGTTTTTTAGCGCAGGCGGACGCGGACTTAACGTCACTCAACCGCTAAAGACGTTAGCGTTTAACTACGCTGAACTTGTCACCGACCGGGCCATGAATGCGGGCGCAGCCAATACGCTTAAATTTCTCGACAACGACATGGTGTGTGCCGACAACACTGACGGAGAGGGGCTGGTGCAGGACCTTCAAGAACTCGGCGTCTCTTTAAACGGTAAACGCGTCCTGTTGCTTGGCGCTGGCGGCGCCGCACGTGGAAGCTTAGGCGCGCTACTCGGCGAACAACCTGAAGCACTTTTTATTCACAACCGTACTGAAGCCACAGCGTTACAGCTCATTAACAACTATGCCCGGCTGGGTAAGGTCGACTTGCTGGAAAGCACGACTTCGGGCATGTCGTTCGACGTCATTATTAACGCCACCAGTGCGTCACTTCACGGTGTTCGACCAGACATTAACCACACCGTTTTCAAAGGCGCGGTCTGCTACGACATGATGTACGGCGACAACGCCCGGCCCTTCACAAAATGGGCGCTGGCCAACGGAGCGCTAGCTGCACACGATGGTCTGGGCATGCTCATAGAGCAAGCAGCCGCGTCGTTTATGCTGTGGCACGATATTCAGCCAGACACGGCACCTGTGCGCCGAATGTTGTCACAAACTCAGGCGCACAGCCGCTAAACGCCCGCTCTACTTGATTGATTGGCAAAACTCGTTAAGGCCTTCCTCAATGGCAGGCCACGCGTTATCGAGCAGTACGGACTGGGCTTTGGCGTTAGGGTGAATACCGTCGCTCTGCATCAGGTCTGCCCGCAATGCCACGTCCTGCATGAAAAACGGAATGTGTGGAACGTCGTGATTTTCTGCCAACTCCCCGTAAATCGCATGAAACTTTTTGCTGTAGCGTGGTCCGTAGTTACTGGGTATACGCATGCCAAGTAACACAGGCTGCGCGCCCTGTTCTTTAGAAAGCGTAACCATGTGTTCAAGGTTCCTGGTCATAGACTTAAGCGGCAGCCCGCGAAGCCCGTCGTTTCCACCGAGTTCAATGACCACCAGAGCCGGTTGAAGCTCAGGCAACGCTTTGCGAATTCGGGCGAGGCCTCCCGAGGTGGTGTCACCGGATATACTGGCGTTTACAATGCGATAGTTCATACTGTGCTCTTCGAGGCGCCGCTCTAAAAGGGCAACCCAACCTTGAGAAATCTCGATTCCAAAGGCGGAACTCAGGCTGTCGCCGACAATGAGGATCACCGGTTTTTCATCAAAGGTATGCTCACATGCCTTTGATGAAAACGCCGTAAACAGTACTAACCCAACTAATATCCAGTATTTATTCATGACTACAACTAATCCTCTGGCGTTAAACGCCGTCGCTCTATCCAAACAGGTTACCAGCCCTGAAGGAACTCTGACCATTCTTGACGGCGTGAGTTTCGCAATTGAACGCGGTTGTTCCGTGGCCATCTGTGGCCCGTCCGGTGCTGGCAAGTCTACTTTGCTCGCGCTAATGGCCGGACTGGACAGTGCGACCAGTGGTGAAATCTGGCTCGACGGCACAGAACTAGGCGGTCTCGACGAAGACGGCCGGGCCGCGCTCAGAGCACACCGGGTTGGTTTTGTCTTTCAGTCGTTTCATCTTGTGCCGTCGCTTACCGCACTTGAGAACGTCATGTTACCGCTGGAACTTGACGATTCAGACAATCCGCGCACACGTGCTCTTGAAATTCTCGACTCCGTTGGACTGGCGGCCCGTACTAGCCATTACCCCCACCAGTTGTCCGGTGGCGAGAAGCAGCGCGTTGCCATCGCACGAGCTTTCGCCGGGCATCCCACAGTGCTGTTTGCCGATGAACCAACCGGCAACCTCGACACAGCAACCGGCGACACCGTTGTCGATCTGCTCTTCTCGCTTAACCAGCAGCAGCAAGCAACGTTGGTGCTCGTCACTCACGACGAAACGCTAGCCGCCCGCTGCGACCGCCGAATACGGCTGGCAGCGGGCAAACTTGTGGCCAGCGACTAATGGTCCCCGTGAACATGGCTACCGTGTTGTGGTGAAAGCCGTTAAATTTGGATTACGCTCTTTGTGGCGTGACGCCCGCGCCGGCGAACTTGCCGTATTGCTCGCGGCTTTGATTGTGGCTGCAGGTACCGTAACGGCTATTGGCTTTTTGACCGACCGTATTAACCAGGCCGTACAACGCCAGGCATCCGAAGTGCTCGCCGCCGACGTGCGACTGCGTTCCGCCCAACCCATAGCTCCGAAAGTATTTGCAACAGCCGACCGCCTCGGGCTTAACTCCGCTCGCATTTTGAATTTTCCAAGCGTGGTTTACTTTGGCGACGAGAGCGTTCTGGCCACCATTCAGGCTGTGAGCGACGGCTATCCGCTGCGAGGCGAGGTACGCATAGCTCCGAACCTCGGACAAGCTGGCACAAAGGTAGATGCCATTGTGCCATCAGGCAGTGTCTGGTTTGACTCGGCGTTGCTTGCACGGCTCGACGCCGAACCCGCAGATGTGATCGAAATTGGGGCGAGCACCTTTACTATTGGCGCTATTTTAACGTTCCGTCCCGATCAAAGCCCGGGCTTTTCCGGCTTTTCCCCAACGCTCATCATGAACATCGACGACGTGCCGGCCACCCAGCTTGTACAGGAAGGGTCGCGCGTACAGCACTATGCTCTGATTGCAGGACCGCAAGCCTCTGTCGAACGATTCATTAGCGAGTTTTCGGCATTGAAAATTGAAGGTGTGCGCCTGCAAAGCCGCGGTGACGCCGGCAACCAGCTTAACAACGCCATCGACCGCGCCGGACGCTTCCTCGGACTTGCGTCGCTCATTAGCCTCTTGCTCGCCGCCGTGGCCGTGGCCATGTCGGCACGCCGTTATGCGTACCGTCGACTGGACACCGCAGCACTAATGAAGACCATCGGAGCATCGCAGCGTTTTATATTAACAAGCGCGTTGACTCAAATTCTGGTCATAGGTGTCATCGCAAGCGTAATCGGTGCAGCCTTAGGCTTCGCAGCGGAACGTATTCTCACCACCATACTCGCAGACCTGCTTCAGGACGATTTACCGGGCGCCTCGTTCGCACCATTTGTTTTGGGTTTTGGCACGGTACTGATTTTGCTCGTAGGGTTTGCGTTGCCAGCAATCTTGCGACTCGGCCATACACCTCCGGCTCGTGTGCTTCGTAAAGACCTGCTGCCCGCGCCAACCAGCGCGTTTATTACCTACGGCTTTGCCGTGTTGGCGCTCGGGGGGCTTGTTTACTGGTCCGTGCGCGACCTGCCACTGCTGCTCGTAATTTTAGGCGGCACTGCTATCACCGGCCTTGTGCTTTTTGGCGTTGGTCGTTTGTTAGTATTCCTGCTGTCAAAACGCACTGGCCGCGTGGGCGTCGCATGGCGCTATGGATTGGCCAACATTGCACGCCGAGGCACAGAAAGCGCGGTACAAATTGTCGCCTTCGGCTTGGGCCTCATGGTGTTGTTGGTGCTTACCATCGTGCACAACGATTTATTACGAGGCTGGCGCGCCACGCTCGACGCCACAGTCTCGAATCAGTTCATCATTAACATCCAGCCCGACGAAGCCAAGGGCCTGGTCGAACTCATCGAAAACGAAGGCCTCACCACCCCCGAATTAGTTCCTCTTGTTCGCGCGCGCATGACACACGTTGATGGTGTCGCCGTTAAAGAACGTCAATACGACGCACCAAGAGGCCGCCGACTCGCCAATCGCGATGCCAACCTGACTTATGGCAACAACCTTCCTGCTTCCAATACCATTGTAGAGGGAGACTGGTGGGGAACAATAGGTTCGGAAAAAATGCTAGCCAGTTCAGGCTCTACGATGCCAACTGCAGAACATCATGTATCTATCGAAGTTGAAGCTGCGCGCTCCATGAACATCGAGTTGGGCAATGTTCTGACGATTAACGTAGCGGGGACCGAAATCAGTGCTACGGTTACATCGCTACGTGAAGTGCGCTGGGACTCGTTTGAGCCAAACTTCTTTATGGTGTTTAGCCCGAGCGCACTGGCTGAGGCGCCGCAAACCTATATCACCAGCCTCAACGTCTCGGACGAGCAGCGACCCGCCTTGCGAACACTGGTTCGGGCATATCCTGGCGTATCCATAATCGATATCGAAGCCGCACTTGACCAAGTGCGTCGTGTCATCGACAAAGCCGTACTGGCCGTGCAGGTAGTATTTCTGTTCACTTTACTAGCAGGCGTGGTGGTGCTGTTCGCCGCTGTCCAGTCGACACTGGACGAACGCCGCTACGAAAGTGCTCTACTACGAACGTTCGGCGCCAAACGTCGCACTGTGTTTGCAGGCCTTGCCACAGAATTTACCATGCTTGGATTTGCATCGGGTATCTTCGCAGCGCTAGGCGCGACCATTGTGGGCGGCCTGGCAGCAACACAGCTGTTCAATATGCCGTTAACAATCAATCCCTGGCTCTGGGTGGTCGGCGCGTTTGCAGGTGCAGTCATTGTCGGCGTTAGCGGCATTATCGCCACACGCAGCGCGGTTGAGACCTCACCTATGACGATCCTTAGATAAATTTACTAAAGAAGTTTATAAGGCTCACTCAACGAAAAGCGCCCACCAGGTGGTGGGCATTCTCGTTAGATCGGTTGGCCAACTCTAGTACTTAACACGCACCGTATAAGTCAGTTTCTTCGAACCTTCTGCTGGCACCTTGATACGCCACTCAGCTGTTCCGGCGGCCACCTTACGGTGATCATCGCTCTCGGCCAGCATTTCCCAGTCACCTGGAATAGGCTCGCGCACAATAACTTCAACCACTTCTTTCTTGGCGTTCTTAAGTTCAATCTCAAAACTTGAATCAAAAACATTGCGCTTCTGGATGCGCTCGCGAACTTTAAAGTCAGACTGTTTTTTGTTCGCAGTCACGTCAAACGCCTCGCCCAGTTTCAAACGTACGCGTTCCTTATTGGGCGTGTGATCAATGCTGTCTTCACCAACGAATTGAGCGTTGCCTTTAGAGTCTTTCTTGTAAACCCGAACAATACCTTTGGGCAAAGGTACACCTAGCCCTTCTGACTTCTCGTTTTCGAACTGCACGAACACGCCCAGTTTAATTTTTTGCCCAATGTCGCCATAGCTCGAACTGTAGTAATAGTTATTACCTTGCAGGACTAGCTCTTTCTTAACGCCAACACCAGCGGCGGTCAGTAACGACACTTGCTTGGTTTGCTTGTCGGCAATAGTAGTAGGTCGGCCCAATGTGTATAGGTGATACTCGAACAAGCTTTCTTCAACCATAGATGCGTCAGCCATAGCCGATTCCACCATCATGCCTCTCGACTTCATCATGCGCTGATTAACCGCCGGCTGAACCTGGTTCACGTCACCTGCAACGAGTTGCATGGTGGCGTTGTTGTAGGCAGCTCCACTTTGATTATTGAGCGTAACCCAGCCCATGAGGTCCAACTCACCGTCGTCGTTACTCAGCTCGGCAACGTAGTCGGCTTTCCAGGACAGGCCGCCTGTCAGGTAGCTCAGCTCCAGATCCTGAGATCCGCCACTGTTGTTGTTCATCATGATCGAAAGCGTAGGCTCGTCACGCAGGTTCTTCGGCACATCGCTGAAGATAAATCGGCCAGTCGGATTAATTTCAATGCGGTCATCTATACGAACAACGGTGCCGCCGTTGGTACTAAGTACGATGGCGTCTTCAATGGTTTCTTTGCCGGTCGCCGGATTCATGGTGGCGATTTGCACAGTTTTACCGGTGTACTTTTCAAGCAGCTTTTGCGGAGTGAGCAAATCGAAGTCAAAGTTCTGCTCGATAACGCTTACGCCGCCTTTCTTGGTCAGGCTTCGAATCATTGCCGTTTCAGGCCGCATTCGAGCGCTTACGCCGCGATAGGCAAGCTGGTTAACGCCGCTGCCGAGGTCAACGCTACGGGAGTCTTTTATTAACGCCAGGTTTTCATTGTAAATGGTGACCGCGACGGACGTTTGATCGTCTAGCGTGGTACGAATTTCGTCTGCTTTCAATGGAGGTGCCTCCGCAATGCAACCGGCCGCTAACAGTACAGCAGCCAATGTGCTTAGCCGTACGTCTGCCAGTTTCTGAGTTAATCTAAAAACCCTCCAAGGAGCGGACAACGTGAGTAATGGCTCTGAAAGATGGCTGGCGGGACGGATGGATGAATGGTGAAATAGGGTCATGAAATACACTCCGATGTGTAACGGCAATATCTCTTTTAACGTGAGTTGCAGCAAAAAGGGGTTAGCAAGGCGCAAAAAAGTGTGTCAGCTGAAGGGCACCTCCAAAGCCGTGCAAGCGCTGAAATCGATAAGCTTATCTTACACTTTTGAAGATAAATGTCATATAGACAGTGACTTAGAGTGAATTTGAGGGGTCGATGTAGATATTCTTCAAGCGGACGTAGTGCGCCGCGCCTTTCTTCAGCTTATTTATTTCATCTTCGGTCAATGCGCGCACGCGTCGCGCAGGCGATCCCTGGTACAGGTAACCACTTTCGAGCACCTTGCCTGGCGCTACCAGGCTGCCAGCCGCCAGCAGCACGTCATTCTCGATAACAGCGCCGTCCATTACCACAGTACCCATGCCGATCAAACAGCGGTCGCCGACCCGGCAACCGTGCAGCATGACTTTGTGGCCCACGACGACATCTTCTCCTACGACCAGTGGATGACCGTCCGGTGGCTGATTCTGAGTTGATGCTACATGCAGCACGCTGCCGTCCTGGATGTTCGAACGTGCACCGATCTCAATGTAGTTAACGTCGCCTCTTACGACTACAAGAGGCCAAATTGAAACGTCATCAGCAAGACTGACTTCACCAATAACCACCGCCGCGGGATCGACGTAAACACGGTTGCCAAGCTTGGGAATGTAATTTTGAAAAGGCCGAATGTTCATGGCTTGTGGCTCCGTGCGCGTTCGTGATGGCTGTGCCTGTATACCCCACAGCGACACTAGCCTGCACTATTCATGAGTTGGTGGATTTTATCGTCGCTATGGTGTGGGCAGTTGTGTTGATCGCCCACCAAACCATAGCCGTAGCTACGGCTCAAGGGGGATCGGCGCAAATGGCCGCGCCATAGTG
>QIGP01000253.1 GCA_003228965.1 Gammaproteobacteria bacterium | reverse complement strand
CTTCGGCAGGGTCTATCGGCGAATTCGCGTTTACCATTATCGGTGACAGCACAACAGCCGATTTTGCAGGTTGCGGAGGAGTTGGCCCGCATGATTACCATACCTTCGAAGGGGTCGTTTGCGTCACACCGAATTCGATCAATCTTTTCGTAAGCTTGGCCGGCGATGTGGTAACTACAGAAATGTTCACAGGATTGGGTGCCTATATTCCACCCCCGAATCCGGTGCCATTGCCTGCTGCACTTTGGCTTCTTTTGAGTGCTGTTGGGGTAATGGTGGGAGTGCAAAAAAGAGCACCAAGCTAAAATCATTTAGAGGTGAAAGTACCGAGTCTGTTATTGCCGAATAATTAGCCTGTTTTATTACACGTACCCCTTACATATTAAGATAAACCTGACAAGAATGGCACTAATTTTAAGCTTGTGTGAAAGCCTTAACGTCGTCATTGCGAGTGCGAAGCGCGCGGTAATCTCATAGAGTAACGTGGCATAACTGATTGAATCCAAAACTACCTGATGGAGATTGCCACACCCGCTTTGCGGGTTCGCAATGACGAAGTGTTGTTTATAAATACGAACTTAAACTTAGTGCCATTCAAACCTGACAACTTATTTATTGATGCAAGTGAATCAACCAACAGAAAATTACTACAGGCCGCCTGAATCGCCTCTCGAAGACGACTCTATCGATGAGTCTGTTACCGCCGAAGTTATTTAAAAACGACTGCTGTCCGAGCAGTCGTTCATGCGTGTATTTCTGGTTAGTTTTTTCGGTTTCTTGTTGAGTGCCTGCAACGCGGTTGTCGTTGCTGGTGTTTGTCGCCGTAGCCTGGAGCCAGAAGAAGAGATCGCAGTTTACTTTCGCAGGATGGGAATTGATCGGTGACAGTCACTGCAAGGGCCGCTTGTAGATTCATTAATGACCTTCCTCGTGAAGCAACAGGCGTTATTGATTAGAAAAATCCATCGTCCCGCGAAGTCGTACAAGGGCGTATTGTGAAATCGAGCAAGAACCGTGACCTGTTCGTAAGCGTTTCAATGTGTGAGGAATTTAGGCGAGCGCTAGCCTTACAGAATACCGGCGCGTTTAATCGCCATGTACTGGTCGGTGAGTACACCAGGCAAAGACTCGCAATCGGTGTCGTGCATATAAACGCCGCGCCGGCTGATGCGGGTCCGAGATGTGCGACGCCGCGTCACGTAGTCTTGAGTGGCCGCAAAATGTAAAGCTTCGTCAAACGTTGTCACAGGTTTGTCGAGCGTTTCGGCAATCGCGTTTTCGGTGAGGCTGGCAACAACCAGTAGATGACGTTGGCGCAAGAGTCCAATAGCCTTGTGCAAGTCCTGACTGTCCTCGTCGCGAACATTGGTTACCAAAATAACCAGCGCGCGACGACGTTGGCGACGCACAAGTTCTGTCGCGGCATGCCAGTAGTCCGTGGCCTCAGGGCGCGGCTGCATGTCGAATAAGTGTCGACTGAGCGTGCTAATAGTAGAGCGACCTTTAGTGGCGGGCAGCCAACGAGGGTCTGGCTCACAGGTCATATAACCAACGGCGTCACCTTGTCGAAGCGCGATGTAGCCTAGCAGCATGACGGTGTTAAGCACGTGATCAAAATGACTCAAATCGCCGTCTCGTGCGAGCATACGGCGGCCACTGTCCAGCAGAAATATAACTTGTTGGTCACGCTCTTCCTGGAACTCTTTGCTAATAAGTTTTTGCGAGCGAGCAGAAGCTTTCCAGTCAATTTGTCGAAAAGTATCGCCGACACGGTATTCACGAAGCTGGTGAAAGTCGAGACCTTCTCCGCGTCGCTGCTTTACGTGAGTAGCCGCCATTGCCTGAAGCGAGTCTGCTCCGCGCAACGCGTACTTACTGATGGCCGTGAAATTCGGGAACACGCGTGCCAGGTGTGGTTCGCCAAGATCCTGTCGGGTAGTCCAAAAACCCCAGGGCGAGTAGCGACGAATTTGTATATTGGCAAAGTCGTGCTCTCCACGTTCCGTCGGTTGCACCCGGTAGTTCAACGTTTTGGCAGTTTCAGGTGGAAGTTTCATAGATGTGATTGTTGCATCGCTATTGAACGACACAGGAAAGTGGTCTATCACATCTATCTTTTCGTGACCACTTCCTGTGTTGTGAATGGTGAGCAAAACGTTGTGCCAGGCACCCAGTGACAGGGTGTCACTGGCAGTTCGCTGAGCTTCCAGTGAACGTGTCTGGAGCAGGGAGGCAATGGCGTCAAAGCACAGAACAAATAGTACGGCCGCAGCGCCTATCATCCACGCACTGAGTAAATCTTTGCGCCACAGCGTAACTAGGCCAACCAGAAGGACGCCCGCCACCGTTACCAGAACTCTACGCGTTGGGTTCACGTGCGAGGGGCTTCCACGGACTTGAGTAATTCTTCCAGCATGCTGTCTGCCGAGACCGCTTCAATTTCCATTTCAGGGGCCAGAATGACTCGATGCCGTAGTGCCGGAAGCGTCACGCGCTTGATATCGTCCGGGGTAACAAAGTCGCGTTTATCTATGTACGCGCTTGCTCGGGCCGCGCGCAAAAGCGCAATGCTGCCGCGAGGCCCGCAACCAACGCTAAAGCCGGGCCAGCTGCGGGTTGATTGTGCAATTTGAACGGCGTAGCCATGTACCTGTGCGTCTATTTTCACTCTGGCGGCTTCTTTTTGTACGCCAAGCAATTCCTGGGCCGTCATTACCGTGTTGACGCGGCTCAAATCGAACTCGTGTCCGATGGAGTTATTCAGCACGCTTTGAGTAAGACGTGTTTCCTCTTCGAGGCTCGGATAATCAATGAGAACTTTGCATAGAAAGCGATCTAGTTGCGCTTCGGGCAGAGGGTACGTGCCCTCGCTTTCAATGGGATTCTGTGTAGCAAGAACAATGAACGGTGGTGGCAGTACAAACGACTTGCCTTCAATCGTTACCTGTCGCTCTTGCATAGCTTCGAGAAGAGATGCCTGGGTTTTAGCCGGAGCACGATTAATTTCATCTCCGAGCAGCAGGTTGGTAAAGACCGGCCCCTTGCGAATTTTAAAAACGCCACTTTGGTTGTCGTACATGGCGTGTCCTGTCACGTCGCTAGGCATCAAATCGGGGGTAAACTGTATTCGTCCGAACTGCATGTCCAGCGCTTTTGAAAAGGCGCGTGCCAGCAAGGTTTTACCTAGTCCGGGAACGCCTTCGAGCAAGGCGTGGCCGCCAGCAACAAGGGTAATTAATACTTCTTCAATTACCCGGTCCTGGCCAATGATTGCATGCTTTACAGCAGCGACAACCTGTTCGACTTTGGTGTGTTCTTGTGGCATATCTACAGTAGTTTCCATAGTTTTTGTATCGCTTTTATCTGATCGAGAAAATGGGGTTTGGTTTGGGTTTCAGGTTTTTCCATGGCAAATAACCAGGTTTTGTAGTGCTCTTCAAGTATGTCTTGCAAATGCAGATTTCCCTGAGATGTGCTCAACGCGTGTAATCGCGGGTAACGTTGTCGTGTACGACTACGCAATGCGTCTTGTGCGCTGTGTAGTAATTTGTCGCGTTTCTTGTTGCTCCAAAGAAAGCGGCCACTGGCAATCAAGTGTTCATTGAACTCACGGCGTTGTAGCGAAGGGTTGGGCAAGATGCGTCCAAGGCGCTGACCTGCCCACCAAAAGAACAATACAATTCCAAGACCAAGCCACAACAACAGGTGGGCGGCGTTATTCCATATGAGCTGCCACAGACTAGCGCGTTGAATGGTCTGAACAAACCATACTTTACCAGGGGGCCGTGTCTGGGACAGGGCGGCGAGAGACAGCAATGCGTTGTCGTCTTCGAAAAAATTGTCGTTATTCCACTGCGCGTAGTCGCTCAACAGTGAAATCGTGCCTAGTCCGTATTGAAAGCCAAGCGCATAGGTGCGCTTGTCATTCTCCTGGTCGGGCACTTCGCGTTCAATGTGTAGAGTCCAGAGTGTTTCGCGGTTACTGAACAGGTCGTCGTACACTTCGTAGCTCATTGAAAACTGGCCGCTCATTTTTCCGTTAAAACCAGCCTCGTATACGTATCGAGAGAGTACAGCGTCGTCTGTGTCACTCGATTCAATTTCGGCGCTCAATATTTCGGCACTTGGCGCTTCGTCACTCAGTACATCGTCACTATCGATTGAGTCCGTTTCGGACTCGTCGTCTTCGGCAGCCCCAGACTCGCTGGAGTCGTCTTCATCTTCATTGCCCGAGTGAATATTAAAATAGGCAAGCAACGAGTCTTCCGTGTCGTAGGGCAACGGCAATACCAGGTGTCCACCAGAGGTAACCCAGTTGGCAAGGCCCACCGTTTCGTCGTCGGTCAAATAGATGGCGTCGAAGTTAATAATTAAAGTGTCAGCCGTGTTGGGCATTTGTGTACGCGTATTGAGAGATGACAACTGCTGGCTTTCAATGTCGTAACGTTTGAGAAACTGACTGAAGCCGTAGTTGGAATTAGACTTTACTATGGCATCGGCAGGCCCACGCTCCTCTACATCGACGCGTTCAAAATTACTGAGGAACCAGGCAGCTCCCAATCCAGCGACCACGACGGTCACGCCTGCAAAGACGACAGACTCACGCACTGGTTGCGGTTCCTGTTGAAGCGCTCGAAGGCGCGTCGGCTATTTGGTGCCAACGCGTACACAGCTCAAACACAACGTCGTCGGCAGGCTCTCGTTTGCCGTAGGCCAGCAGTCGCCACTGGCGAGTGATGTCATTGAAATAGGAACTCACTTGTAGGCTTGCGTTGGACCGGACGAGACGCAGACAATCTTCTTCTGTTGCGTGATCGCCAATGAGTAGCTGGTGTTTTGTGACCAGGTAGGACAGGGCGCTGCGGTAAAGATAGCTCAGGCTTTCGCGAGTCTTGCCTTCTGCCCACAGTGTGCGTACCACTTCGGGCACATTAAGGTCGGGCACAAACTCTTCCTCTTCCTGAGTATCTTCAACGTGCGTTGAATCGGCTTTGTCCTTGGGAGGGTTGCGACGCAGTAGCAGGCGCCGGCGTTCCCGAATGATCCACATGGTGAGGGCAATAAGCACTGCAGCAATTAGCAAATATCTAATCAAATTAGCGAATAGCTTCATGACAGGCCCAAGATTTTCGAATAAGTCCGTATCGATGGCTTCTTCTTCATCGTTCTCTTTAGGCCGCCACACACGATCGTCAATGTGTTCGCCAAATTCATCACCCGCGTAGATTTCTGCAGCTACGCTTCTGGCTTCTTCATTGGAAGGCAGCGAATACTCGACTGTTTGGCGTGGCGTCTCGTCCACTTGTTGGGCCACGCTATCTTGAGTTACCACAAGCTGTGATACTACGGCGAAACAAATCAAAATAGCCGACGCGGTGCCGCGGCTTAAGCGTTCGGACAGTCGCCGAAACGACAGCTCGATGTCCCAGGCTTCGAGGTGTGTGCGCCGATTCAAATACATGGCAAAACCCGCGCCAACGAAGAACAGCTCAAACAGACCGGTAATCAGATAGAAAAAGAGTAAATGTAGCCAGTACGTTACGCCACTATAAATTTCTTCCGTGTTGAACAGGGTCTCCAGTAAGTCCGCATCCTGCAACACAACGGGCGACGGATGAAGCCAGTGCCCCAACTGGGAAATGATGACTATAAGCAATGTTGAATTTAACGTCGAAAAGACAATGGTCAGCCAGGCAGATGCGCCGTAGTCGCGCGCGACCAAGGTACGGATGCGTTCACTACTATTTTTGGCGGAGCCTTCCAGTTGGTACACAGGCAAGCTGAACGTTCGTACCAAGCTAAATCGAAGGTAGGTCAACTGTCGCCACGCGGAGGCGGAAAATGGCAATAGAAACCACAGGTCGAATGGGCCCGGATTCTCAACCGTTTTGCTGAACAGGCGTTGGCTTAGGTAGTCAAGCAACACCCGATCAAAAGCTGGCTTGAACCACCAAAAAACCACCAGGCCATAGCTAATGTCACCGAACAGGTGCCCGGCACAAAGCGCAAGTACGTACCAGGGGAGAGTTGCTACAATCCAGCGACGAGACAGCGCAACAAAATCACGCTGCACCATGCGCACACCCAAATCTATGGCTTCCCAGCCACGACGGGGTCGAATGACGGCCGTAGCCTCAGACAGCTTCACGTGTCGCTACCGCCGCGTCCGGCCAGTGTCAGGTAGGCAATAACCAATATCCACAGTACGGTGCCAACGGCGTATTTGACGTTGTTACTAACCAGGCTGTTCGGAGACCAAAACGCTTCTAACGCCGCCGCGATGATTAACATGGCGACAAAGCCGTAGATCATCGGCGCCGTATCAAGCGCAGCCTGGCGCAGTGATTGTCCGCGACTTAATCGGCCTGGTAGCAAAAGCGCAAAGCCGATTTTCATGCCGCTGGCCCCGGCAAGCACAATGGCGGGGAGTTCGAAGCTTCCGTGACCAATGACGAACGACCAGAACGTATCACCGTATCCGGAAGTTGCAATTAGGCCGCTTACGGCGCCGATGTAAATACCGTTGAACAATAAAATAGTAATTGCACCAATACCCAGCATTAAACCGGAGGCAAACGTTCTCAGTGCAATGCTTACGTTATTCCAAATGTAGTAGCCGAACATAGTAATGTCGTCGGTCGGTTGGCGATCGTTGTTCTGGTGACTTTCGCTATACATGGATGTGTATTCGTTGGCTTGTTCTACATCGATCACAGAGTACGCAAGGCCGGGATCTTTAAGTATGGCAAGCGTAATCCAAATGAGAGGCCCGAAAAATAACAGTGCAGACATCAGGACATAATATTTGTGGCGTCGAACGCAACGCGGAAAATCGGTAGAAAAAACTCTGCCAAGGTCGGTCGCGTTGTCGTTTTTGCCCGCATACAAATGTTGATGGCCCGTGAGCGCAATCTGGTTCAGCCGTTCTTGCAAAGCCGGGCTGTAGTTGCGTAATTTCGCAAGCGACAAGTGGTGACAAATGGTGCGATAGCTTGCCGGAAGATCTTCCAGGCTGTCGCCGGAATTTTTCCGGGAGTTGGAGCCGAGCGCTGCTTCAAAAGTTTGCCACAACGGCTCATAGCGGCGAATAAATTCGTTTTGTTTCAAGTTTGTTCACCGCCTAACCAGTGCGCGTGGGCACGAAGGCTGTCCCGTATGATTTCAGGCGACCCGTCAATGTGGTCGCGAAGCTGCGCAGCAAGTTCCATGGCGCGTTCGGGCGTCAGGTTATCCAGGCGCTCCGCGTAGAGCATGATGGCGTGATGGTCGGTAGCCTTTAAGGAAATAGGCAGGCGTTGCGAACGTTCGAAGTTTACGGAGCCAACCAGACTTGGTGGTTCTGTGTAGGCTACGACCGTATCGGCTACCAGATCGCCCAACCGCGCAAATGATGATGAGAATAGCGTCGACAAAATACCCACTAGATAGAAGAAGGGGAGGAAGTCGACCACCCGTATCAAATTACGTAATACAGAAGCTGTGAACTTAACGGGCGACCCGTTACTGCGGATGACTCGTATGCCCATCATTTTCTTACCGGGAGTCTGGCCGAAATAAAACACTTCAAACAGGACGTTGTACAGCCACAGCAAGCAAAACAGCACAATCATGAAAAAGCCCTGGCCGAGCACGCCAAGTGCTGTGACAAAAATCAGGTAGGCAACAATGACCACAACAAACTTGATGCAGGTGTCGGCAAGCCAGGCGAGGCCGCGCGGCAGCAAGCCTGCCGGGGTTAGCGCAAGCTCGATGCCTTCAGGAGTTTGTACGTGAATTCGGGTATCTAGCATTAGGCCTA
>QIGP01000302.1 GCA_003228965.1 Gammaproteobacteria bacterium | reverse complement strand
CTGTCAAATTGCTCATGTTCTTTTCAACCTTGTATGTCCTTCCTAAGTACACAGCGCTAGCGCACTCATGAATAATGCAGGCTAGGTACTTCGCTCCAATATTGACCAGCTTCCCGTGCCATATACTCAGGCATTTGCAAGCAGTGTCGGAATGTGACTGTGGGAGCACCTCAAGTGCATCCAGAGCGCCGCTGTTGAGGTATCCTGAAAGTTGTACCCAAAGCGAATCCTCCAGAGCATTATTTCCACGCTTTTTTCTCAATACTGCAGTAAACTGAAGCTATTACTGATGTACGTAGCACCGATTGGATGCCGACGTGCGATGTCCGCGCGTCAACATCCAGTCCCGTTGCTGCGACCCAGGCCAACTAACACCTAGTTACGCTTTATCGGGGCCAACAAAACTTGAGCAAGAACGATACCAACAGCATCCCGGCATCTTCGGCCGTGCCGTCTTACCGGGTCAGCGGTAGTCGTCCATTAATCGGTACCGTCAGAGTACCGGGTGATAAATCTATATCCCACCGAGCGTTAATGTTGGGTGCCATTGCTACAGGAACAACCCGCATCGAAGGGCTGCTGGAAGCCGAAGACTGCCTGAATACGGCTCGCGTATTACGCAAGCTCGGTGTGATTATCGAGGTGAACGAAGACAACGGTTCACGCGTTTGGTGCGTGCACGGTGTGGGAACACGAGGTCTCAAGAATCACGATGAACCACTAGACGTAGGTAATTCCGGAACGGGCATGCGACTGTTAGCCGGGTTGTTGGCAGGCCAAGGGGTCAATGCAACGCTGATTGGCGACAGCTCTTTGATGGGCCGTCCCATGGAGCGTATTGCTGTGCCTCTTCGAATGATGGGTGCACACATTAAAACAAGCGACGGAAAACCGCCTTTAGTGATAAACGTAGACGAACCGTTGACCGGTATCGATTATCACTCTCCTGTAGCGAGCGCGCAGGTGAAGTCGGCGGTGTTGTTGGCCGGGTTAGGCGCCTCTGGTTCAACGTCGGTTACAGAAACAGAACGTAGCCGCGATCACACTGAGCGCATGTTGCCGGCGTTTGGTTGCAAGGTAGAAGTTACTGAAACTGCTGCGCGGCTTAAATCGGTCGACGGCCTAAAAGCTATAGACGTAGTAGTTCCTGGAGACATTTCTTCGGCGGCTTTCTTACTGGTGGCCGCTACTATTATTCCAGGCAGCGATGTGACCATTGAGCATGTGGGCATGAACCCAACACGAACCGGCATTGTCAAAATCCTTCGGGCCATGGGCGCTTCGATTGAAGAAGTGAATCCACAAGTGATTCACGGCGAACCTGTAAGCGATTTACACGTGATCGCGTCGCCGCTGTCGGCCATTGATGTGCCGCCGGAGTGGGTGCCAAGCGCAATCGACGAGTTTCCGGTTGTGTTCATTGCAGCTTGTGCCGCAAAAGGCACCACTCGTGTAACAGGCGTTGCGGAGTTGAAAGTTAAAGAAAGCGACCGTCTTGGCACTATGGCCAAAGGGCTTGGTTCGCTTGGCGCGAAGCTCGTGGAATCGGACGACGGGCTGGAAATTGAAGGCGGCACGTTATCGGGTGGTGCTATACACAGCCACGACGACCACCGCATTGCGATGGCGTTTGCCGTGGCGGGGGCGCTTACCAGCGAGCCGCTGGTTATTCACGACGTTACCAACATCGGCACGTCATTTCCGGATTTTGCCGGATTGATGACAACCCTTGGCCTGGAACTTGAGGAAGTCCGGTGAGTACGGCAACCGAGCAAAAAATGAACGCGCCAGTCATTACTATCGACGGGCCGAGCGGGGCTGGCAAGGGCACCGTAAGTCACCTGGTGGCAAGCCGCATTGGGTGGCACTTGCTCGATAGCGGAGCGCTTTATCGGGTCGTTGGTCTTGCTGCACTGCAGCGTGGCGTGGCCTTCGACGACGACGACGCGCTGGCAGAAATGGTCGCCGATTTAACCATAAAGTTTGTTGCAACTCCGGGTGGGCAAGAGCAAATAGAACTTGATGGTCATGATGTTGCGTCCAAAATACGGACAGAACACTGCGGAAATCTGGCTTCGAAAGTCGCCGCTGTCCCGGCCGTGAGAGCGGCTCTCGTCGTGGCCCAAAGGGACTTCAGAAAGGCGCCTGGATTGGTTGCCGACGGCCGCGATATGGGCACGGTGATCTTCCCTGATGCCGAATTAAAGATTTTCCTGACTGCGAGTGCGGCCGAAAGAGCACAAAGGCGGTATAAGCAGTTGATAGACAAGGGACTTGATGTTAGCCTTGCGACCCTTTTGGAGGATATCGCCGAGCGCGATCACCGCGATGCTAATCGGGAAGTCGCGCCTTTACGGCCCGCCCCCGATGCAATGATGTTGGACACGACGTCCACCAGTATTGACGACGTTGTCGCGCAAGTGCTCGAACTTGCTGCACATTTGCGTCCGGTTGACGACGACTAAGTTCTCCTGAAGAATTTTTGATACGTGGACATTAAAGTCTGCGTTTGTGCGACGTACTTACACGATTGCTTAAGGATTGAGCGATTATTATTAATGCCCGTCGGGAATAGGAGTTCCTGCGGTTTTTTTTTGGTTGGGCCTTGCGCCCTTGGGTTAATTGAAATGTCAGAGAGTTTTGCTGAGTTATTTGAAGAGAGTATTGCTAGTCACCAGATGAAAGCGGGGACTATCCTGGAAGCCGAAGTAGTGGCGGTCAATTCCGACGTTGTAATCGTCAATGCTGGACTAAAATCTGAAGCGGTCATTCCTGTATCGCAATTTCATAATGAGTTGGGTGAAATAGAAGTCAGCGTCGGTGACGTCGTTGAAGTTGCACTTGATTCGTTTGAAGACGGGTTTGGCGAAACACGCCTGTCTCGTGAAAAAGCTAAACGCGCACGTACGTGGACGCGTTTGGAAACTGCATTTGAACAAAGTGAAATCGTTAACGGCGTGATCAACGGTCGCGTTAAGGGCGGTTTCACGGTCGAGATTGACAATGTTCGGGCATTCTTGCCTGGCTCATTGGTCGATGTTCGACCTGTACGCGATCCAGGTTACCTGGAAGGCAAAGTTCTCGAATTTAAAGTTATCAAGCTTGATCAACGCCGTAACAACGTCGTTGTATCGCGCCGCGCAGTCGTCGAAGACGAATACAGCGTTGAACGTGAACAACTGCTTGACTCATTGCAAGAAGGCGCAGTTGCTAAAGGTATCGTTAAGAACCTGACTGACTACGGCGCGTTTGTAGATCTGGGCGGCATTGACGGCCTGCTTCACATAACTGACATGGCCTGGAAGCGCGTTAAGCATCCTTCCGAAGTGGTTAACGTCGGCGACGAAGTTGAAGTCAAAGTGCTTAAATTCGATCGTGAACGCACACGCGTGTCTCTTGGCATAAAACAACTCGGAGCCGATCCTTGGGAAGCTCTGGCACGTCGTTACCCACAGAACACACGACTGTTTGGTAAGGTCACCAACATTGCTGACTACGGTTGCTTTGTTGAAATTGAAGAAGGCGTTGAAGGTTTGGTTCACGTGTCTGAAATGGACTGGACCAACAAGAACGTTAACCCGGCTAAAGTCGTTCAAATTGGCGACGAAGTTGAAGTTATGGTGCTTGAAATTGACGAAGAGCGCCGCCGTATTTCTCTTGGCATCAAACAGTGCAAATCCAACCCTTGGGCTGAGTTTGCGGTTACGTGCAAGAAAGGCGACAAAGTTTCCGGCAAGATCAAGTCGATCACCGACTTCGGTATCTTCATTGGCCTCGACGGCGAAATTGACGGTTTGGTTCACTTGTCAGACCTCTCATGGGATCTGCCAGGCGAAGAAGCCGTGCGTAACTACAGCAAAGGTCAGGACGTGGAAGCCACTGTACTGGCCATCGACCCTGAGCGTGAGCGCATCTCATTAGGCATCAAGCAAATGGATCAGGACCCGTTCTCAATGTATATGGCTGAGAATCCCAAAGGCTGCATGGTTACCGGTACGGTAATTGAAGTAGATGCCCGTGGCGCGTCAATTGATCTGGGTAACGGCATTGAAGGCTACATGCGCGTATCGGAAATTTCTCTGGAACGTGTCGAAGACGCCCGTATGGTCGTGAAAGTTGGCGAAGACATCACCGCACGTTTCGTGGGTGTCGATCGTAAAAACCGCCGAATTTCGCTGTCTGTGAAAGCCAAAGAGGCACACGAAGAGGCAGAAGCGGTACAGGAGTACCAGTCTTCTTCATCAGGCGGGACCAGTCTTGGCGATCTGCTCAAAGAGCAAATCACCGGAAAAGACGACTAAGTACTGGAAACGGCCGCCAATCTATAGTATTTCTATAGATTGGCGGTTATCTTGATGATTCGTGACGGTTTTTACCGTTTGAAATGCGTTTAAACACAGGCTGAAAAATGACTAAATCAGAATTAATTGAAGCGATAGCTCGTAAGCAAAAGCATCTGCCTTCGAAAGATGTTGAGCTTGCCGTTAAGCACCTGCTTGAGCTTATGAGCGATGCTCTGGCTCAGGGCAAACGCATTGAAATTCGCGGATTTGGCAGCTTTTCCCTGCATTTTCGCCCACCACGTCTGGGTCGCAACCCAAAAACAGGCGAGCCTGTGGCGCTGGCTGGTAAGCACGTTCCTCACTTCAAGCCAGGTAAAGACCTGCGTGAGCGCGTGAACTCAAACCGCCATTTACCTATAAAGAACTGATTCAGGACGACTCTTTCGTCGCCCTGGCGGCACGACCTGTGGCCGCTTTCGCGCTTGAACCCTTTGCGCACGAACACTATTCTTGACCGGAAATCTGGTTTTCTGACCCACAGTTGAAGGAATTGGTATGTTCCGCGGAATCATTTTTGTTGTACTTGCCATCGTCGTTGTTCTGGCGTCGGCCATGTTTGCCAATAAGAACCCAGGCAAGATCGCACTCGATCTCATCGTCCACAAATACGAAGTCGTTACGGCACTGGCTTTCACGGTTACGTTAATTATTGGCTGGTTGCTTGGAATTGCTACAGCGAGCCTATACCTGCTCAAGGCGGCGAACGAGAAGCGCAAGCTTAAAAAGAACATCAAAATGGCCGAAGTTGAGTTGAAAAACCTTCGCAGCCTGCCTATGCAAGATGCCGGGTGACAGCACACTAGTACTCTTTGTACTTCTGGTATTAGCTGCGGCTGCCGGGGCCTGGACCGCTAGGCGGTTTACGCCAAAACCCGAAGACGCGGCCAGCAAGCGTGCCACCGTAAGCCCGGACTACTTCAAGGGCGTCACCTACCTTCTGAATGAACAGCCTGACAAAGCCATCGAGATTTTTATCAAAATGGCTGAGGTTGACAACGAAACAGTCGAGACCCACTTTGCGCTTGGGAGTTTGTTTCGGCGCAGGGGAGAGGTCGACAGAGCAATCCGTATTCACCAGAACATTATTGCAAGACCAAATCTTGCCAAAAAACAACGCGATCAGGCACTATTTGCTTTGGCGGCCGACTATCAAAAAGCCGGTTTGTTCGATCGTGCTGAAAAACTGTTTTTACAACTCAGTGCCGTTACCGGGCAACGCCAGGCCGCCATGCGTTGCCTTGTGCGAATTTACGAACAACAAAAAGACTGGCTTCAAGCTATTGAGGTTCGCAACAAACTTGGCATACCCGCACCTGAGGATGACGACGGTGGTGTTGCCCACGCGTATTGCGAACTGGCACAAAAAGCGATAAATGAAGGAGACTTCGATTCGGCGCGTGCTCACTTACGCAAATCCAGAAGTAGCGGTACCCAGCTAGTGCGAAGTGCGTTCATGCGTGCAGAGGTGGCAGCAGAGCAGTTGGATTACAAAGCGGCTATCAAGCTGTGTCGGTGGATTGTTGAACACGACGAGAGTTTTATTATTGAAGTGTTGCCGATGTTGCTGCGTTGTTTAAGAGCGAATGGAGATGACGCCGCTACTAATAAAGTTCTGCAGTCATTGCTTAACAATAAGAAACCCAAACTTCGAGAAGCAATGGCTCTAGCTGCGTTGGCCCACCACGAGTGGACTAACCCTGTTTTGCAACGTGCTGTTAGAGATTTGCTAAGAACCGATACGTTCGCGAGTAAGCTTCGTGATGTTGTAATGAGTGAAGCGACCGAAGAGTCGTTAACGGACCAGCAGCTCGGCACCTTGGCCGAAGTGTTGTCGGAGCTTATTCACAGTCGTGCCAAATACGAATGTCGTGACTGTGGTTATGCGGGGAACATGTTGTATTGGCAGTGTCCTGGTTGCAAAGACTGGGATAGTACTCGGCCGATTATGCGCTTGGTGGATTTTAGTGCTCGACGGGTTGTTTAGTTTTTGAGCAGTCATTGTATAAGCAAAACGCTTAGTTAGATTTTCTGAATACTTACTTACTAAAATTCTCTCGCTCTATGAATTGCAGTGAATTTAGCCGCGTCTCTCGTTGATTTTACCGATTCGTTTCTGACGTTATTCGGAGAATTTAAATCTGTTTCTAAAAAGTCAATTTGCATTTCTATGTGTTTCTGCTAGATTCGGAGCTGTGGGGTAGAACGCTTTCTGTGATCTATTCGGCGTTCACAAGATGAGTCGCTGCAGGCCGCAACGGTCGTAGTTAGATTCTCCTTCTACAAAACATGTAGGAACGAAACGTGTGCCGAATCGCCAAGTTGTGCCAGAAATTGAAGATATCGTCTATTAAATTGGCGTTATGGATCGGAATATCGAAACTCAGAGTTTAGATGGCGTCAGTCAACGGTTGATTCAACCAAATATGAAATCCGCAAACCATAGGCATGAATCAACAAACGCCATATCACTGGCAGCGCACCTGACAGGAACGAACGTTCGAGCAAAAAGTCTGGGTACTCGCAACAATGTGAACAACTCAGAAGATCTGAAATACATGTATGTGGGTGATTTGCATTGTTAAGAATGATCCGGTCTTTTAGAGAGCATCGATTTAGGCCTTGGATGTATTTGTCAGATCCAGGTCAGTCGACTAAAAAACAACGCAGTATTTTTCTTGGGAGGATATCCAATGGGAGCCTGTAAAATTAAATCAGTCATCACTTTAATCTTGTTGGTGAGTTTTCCTAGTGCTTTTGGTTCGGGCTCCTACGACCAGCTAATGAATCTGGTGTCTAGTGCGTCGAAGACGTCATTAACAGCTGACATGATTCAGGAGCAACACAAAATAGTTGCCTCTGACGTAGGTGGTGAAGTCCGGTTACATGTCAATGTGAAATTTAGGCAACCTAGTATTAAAGCTCTTAATAATAGCGGGGCTGTTGAGAACTATTTTTCGAGGTTATTAAAGAACCTGCCGGCAAACATTAGAGAGAATATTCTGCAAGAACATTTAGAGCTTGGTGTAATAGGGGTAAGCCTAACGTTCGAGCAACTAGACAATTTGCGGTTGAAACCCGAGGTGAAGATGATTGAACCGTGGATTATTCTTGATGTACAAGGCGATCAATCACACGTACTAACTAGTGCCTGACCGAAAACGAGTAAGCGCTTGAAAAGGCGAATAAAGCCACTTGAATGACCGCACGAAGTTTAAGCGATAGCCAGCAGGAAATGAGATAATAAGGCCATCAGCGATCCTTTTCACCCAAACTTCGGTCAGAAACGATGCGTTCAGCGACGAAACTTCAAATGCAATTAGGCGAAGTTGATATTGCCAACATACGTCTTGATCTGCGTTCCCGAGATGATATTCCGCAGCTGCTTCGCGGCTTGCAATATCTGTATACCGACAAGCAGCTCAGAGCAGAGGTATTTGCGGTGCTCGCCAGACTGACGCCAAAAACGG
>QIGP01000394.1 GCA_003228965.1 Gammaproteobacteria bacterium | reverse complement strand
TCTTGTTGTCGAGCGTACATCAGATCGCTCATTTCCTGGTTGGCCAGTTCCAGAAATGAAACTTTCGCTTCAAGTTCGTCGACGCGTTCTTCAAGACTGCTCATTAGATATTCCCTTGGTCGTTTCGCGCCATGGTACACAGTTCGGTTGCCGAAGTTGAGTGTTGTTGAAACGGTGTCCATTGGCTGCGATTGAGTTCCACTTTGGCATTTATCTCCCACAGTAATGTGTCACCCACTTCCACTAGGAAAAAGAATTGCGCAAAGATAAAATCAAGCGCCCTTCATTTATCTAACAAGTTAGCCTAATGAGTCGATGAAGCTTGCTGAGTCTGTTGGGAGAGTGCCATGCGTCGATATTCGGTGGGGGTCATGCCTTGCTCAGCTTTGAATGCGCGATTGAATGGCGTAATGGAACCGTAGCCCAGTTCGAATGCAATTTGAGTGATCTGGCGTCGAGCCCGAGTCGGATCGGCGAGCATGCTTTTGGCATCGGACAGTCGGTGGCTATTTAAGTAGGCCGTGAAATTCCTGAAGCCAAGCTGCTGGTTAATGATTCGGCGCAATCGATGTTCAGGAATATCTATGGCCTTGGCAACGTCCCTAATGGTCAGACTGTCCCTGGTGTAAAAACCGGCGCGCATGAGTTCTTCGAGCTTGCCCATTTCATACATGTCGGCCGGAGAAATATCCGGTGTATTATCGCTAGTTGGTGGTGCGTGGGGCGTTATGAGAGGAGCGGCTGGTTGCAAAAGAAACGCTGAGAACGCCAGCGATACAATAAAAATCTCAAGCGCTTGTAACGTATTGAGCCATTGAGGCAGTTGTTGCTCGCCGACGAACAGTTCGACAAGCACGGTGCCAAGACACGCCAATCCCACGACAATGACAAATAAGATTCGCACTCTACGACGCTGTTCAAGCAAGTCGTTTCGTCGTTCGGCCAGGGCAATCCATAAAACGTTAAGCGCGAGTCCCAACATAATTAGCTGCGCGACGGTGTGTGCTGCGGCCGATATCTGGGGGGCGGCCAGATACAGAACGGTCAGAATTGAAATAGCAACAAACGGGATCCAGTGCCAGTGCTGCCATTCAAAGTCGTCATTCAGGGCTGCGTTGGTGAACCACCAGAAAAAGGTGACGCACTGAAGTGCGAAAAAGGTCAGAACCCAGCCAACTGGTCCGGTAGTAAGACCCAGAAAGTCGGAAGACTGAATGGTGTAGGCCGCGGTTCCAAGAGCAAACAAAGCGCCCAGTCGTGACGCCATGCAGCAGCCGACAGACCGCATGAGCACCGTGGCCAGTAAGAGCAGCAGGCCCGCGGAAGCTCCGCGAAGCAGCATTTCTGTAAGATTCGGTGCATCCATGAACGTACTCTCTATAACCTACGGAATTTGCCTAGTATTGTCGTGATGGAACGAGTCCCAAGTATCAATGAGTTGGGCCTCAATTGCTGGTCAAAAATGAAAATCAACCGTCAATTTTGCAATGCATCAATAGTATCTGGGATCGACGAGCCAATTTTCAATAGCTTGCGCAAAATTTAGGTGTGCCCTGTTTGAGGGCGCTTAACTTATCGGAGTTTATTGTCATGAACAAAATACGCACCCCTTTCCTGGGTGCTGCCACCGCGACCTTGATGTTTGCCACTCCTGCATTTGCCAATACTCAGGCAGATTTGAAAACGTGCCGAGCGGCTTTGACCGAGCAAGGTCATTTCGACAACAACCTGCACAGCCTTAAGTTTTCACATCGTAAAGGAAACACTCGCAAGCGCACCATGTTTCTCACTCGAAAAGATCGCAGCGACAATTCGAAGTACACCATTCAGTGCAAGCTTCATCGCAAAGATGTAATTGACCTGAATGTTACGCCAAAGTAGGGAATGGCCTTATGCACCGGTGGGCACACTGTGTGCCCGCTTCCGAGCGGTGCAAATGTGCCCATTCAGGCTTGGTAGCGACGCGTGCGTCCCGGAGTCTGTTTGGTACGAGTCACGATCTAATCGGCCGGGGTTGTTGCAGTGAACCACTCTCGCAGATTTAGCCGTCGGCTGTTCTTGTCCTTGCGATAATCCACTGCAGGCCCGTCCGGTCTGGTGATTTTAGTACCGCAAGTGATATCGGAGCACGGCCCAAGGCACAGAAGGACCTGGTTACACGTTTGCGCAGACCCTTTAGAAAGCTCAGTCATTGGCGACAGCGCGTCTCAGTTAATCGCGCCATTTCTGATGCCAAGGTAAGCGATCAGTAGTTGCGACGGCGACTCTATGCCGTACGCGCCGGTATTGCAGGTCCCTGGAGTATTGTCACGCAACGAAAATGGCCCATGTTCGTTATCGAATATGGGCCATCATTTTTGCTATGGTTCTTGTTCCAAACCCGTGCCGCTTATTCAACAGCTATACATGAAGCGGGAAGCGTAAGGCTTGAGGTTTAAGTGAGCGTTAGCTGTTCACAAGTGTCGGTTCTTCACGACGACGAGCGGCTACCAAAGCAGCGATGCCAAAACCCAGCAGCATAAGTGTTGCAGGTTCCGGTACCGTCGTCGTTATGCAGCCGTTGTTCTGATTGTTGCAATCACCGTCGTTGTTCGTGTCCAACCAGCCGTTTGAGCTTGCGCTGAAGGTATTCAAGCCGTTGCTGTCGCCGAATACGTTCAAGTTGGCACTGGGGTGAAACCAGATACCGATACGAGATCCGAAGGCAAAGCCCGAGTCGAGTGTAGAATTGATTGAGCTTGCATCAAACGACAGTGTAGCCACGCCATTCACAGTGCTGTAAGAGTCTTCAAAGAAGCCCAGGAAGTTCATTGAAAGGTAGCTTGCGTTGTTGTTTTGGCCGTTGTACGAGTAAACCCAGGTGTTACCACTGTCGGCGTCGAAGTAAGCAATACCAAGCTCAGAGATTGAGTACTTGGGATTTTCTCCTTGGCTAATGACCAACCAACCGCCGTCAGCGGCGTTGCCGTTGTAGTCAACTTCAAACGAGAACTCATTAGAGCCTGCGTCAAAGCTTGCTGATACGCTGTCGTAAGAAAGACCGCTACCGCCGCCAAACACGCCTGCACCGCGTTCGTAGTTGTAGGTAGGCGTAGCTGATGCTGTGGCGCTGCCTGCGAGCAAAGTAGCGAGTGTGCAAATTTTAATCAGATTCTTATACATTTTGTTAACTGCCTTGTTTTAATAATTGTAAAGTCACACTAAACAAAGCAAGAAGCGGGCCAATAACGGCGTGTATTCTATGTATCAACAAGTTACCCAAGTAGTCCATTTACTTATGCAAAATCACGTTGGCGAGTAGTTAAACATTCCGACACTTTGGTGTTCGAACCAGACATAATGGTGTAACAGATTTTTTCATAACAGAATTTTCTAACGTACGAGAATGGAATTTTATATTTCGTTAAGCCAGTGCTTGTTAACTAACGTTGAGAGGTTTATTGATTATTATTCGTTGCCCGACTGCGTCGTGCCTGAGCGGTTTGAGCAAGCTTGTGATCTGAGCCTAACAATTCGTCAAGTACAGGCACGGCCGAATCCAGTAACGCCTGGGCTTGTTCGTGACGGCCAAGCTGAAGCAGCGCTTCGGATTTTTCACTAAAGGTTGCGGCCGTTTGCCAATGATGTTCCCCTAGTCTTTGCAACAAGATGTTGAGTGCGTCGTCGAACCAGATGATAGCGTTCTTGTATTGCTCTTGTTGTAGCTTGAGATTGCCATATTGGCGATAGGCTTCTGCGACAAAAGCACGATCCGGGTCGGTCGTGTTGTTGTAAATGATTAGCGCTTCATCGAACAACAGCTCGGCTTGATTAAATTTGGACAGGCGCGTTTCGATAATACCCAACTGAACTAAGTTAAAGGCTAACTCGTTGCTTGCGTCTCCTTCTCGCAGTCGTAACCCTAACGTGGCTTCTTCTAGTAATTGTCGGGCTTGCGTCAATTTTCCTTGAGAACCCAGGAATCGGCCAAGGTCCGCCTTTGCCAGCAATACCCGAGAGTCGCTTGCGTCAAACACTGACTCCAGTATGTTGACGCCTTCCCGGTAGAAAATTTCCGCCGCAGCCAAATCGCCTTGGGCATGTTTAGCTAGTGCGCGTTCATTGAGTAACTGAGCGACAAAGGTGTCTGTCGGATTGTGCGTCCGCTTGTATTCTTCGAGAGCTTGTGTGTAGTAGTGATCGCTGAGTTCAAATTTACTCAGCCGTAAATTAAGTGCGCCAAGAGTCGCCAGATTTTGGGCCACTTCCTTACTGGACTGTGCATTGACGGACAAGTTCTTTGACATGATGAGCGCGGAATTGAGGTTTTCTTGCGCGGCTTCCCACTGTCCTTGGGCCATTTCCAACTCAGCAATATCGCGTTTTAATTTTTGCACGGCAGAAAGATGCCGGTCTGGGTTGCTGCTGAATATATCGATGGTTTCAGGATGTTGGAGTATGGCGAGCGCGCGTTGGTAATAGTCGCTTGCAACAGCCCAGTCGCGCGTCCAGTGATAGCGCCCCAGATCGTGAAGAACACCTGCCGTCAGTGGATGGTTTTGGCCATAGGATTCGGCGAAAAGCGTCTTGGCTGCGTTGTAGTTCTTAAGTGCCTTGGCACTTTCACCCTGGCCTTCGTAAGCGCTCGCGATGGTTTGCAGCAAACGCCCCATGATTTCAGGTCGACCGGCGAGTTCGTCGGAAATTCTTTGTTCAGCAAAGTTCAGTACATGAAGCGCTGAAGGTTCCTTTATCTGCAACCCTTCCGGGGTTGCTGCCGCGAATACGCTTGCCAGGTAGTTGATGGTGTCGTCGGTAGTTTCGGTTTGTGTGACGACCTCGCGAGCCTGGGCTGCGAGGGCCGTGGCTTGCGCGACGATTTCCTTTGACTGAATAAAGTTGGCGATGCCAAAAGCTGTAACTGCTACAATAAATACGCTTCCCACAGCAACGGGAATGCGATTTCTGGAAACAAATTTAATGGCTCGATAGCTGCGAGAGTCGCGTACGGCTCGAATAGGTTCGCCACGCAGAAAACGGGATACGTCGTCTGCAAAATCATTTACCGACCGATAGCGCCGGCGTGGTTCTTTTTTTAGCGCCATCAGCACAATGGAGTCTAACTCGCCGCGTAACTGTGAATACAGGCGGCCTGGCGAGCAAGACCTGTTTTGCGCTGAGACTTCCCGAGTACTGTCGTTTTGCTCTAGAAGTGCATCCAAAGCGGCGCTTGGCGCCATCGGAATTTCGTTACAAATGGTGCGTTCAATCTGACCCGCCGTGCTGTACGACAAACGAAACGGCCTGCAGCCAACAAGAAGTTCGTAGAGAAGGATTCCGAGTGAATAGATGTCTGTGGCGGTAGTGATCGATTGTCCGGTGATCTGTTCCGGGCTCGCACTGTCAGGCGTAAGCAACCTGTCGTGTATTTGAGTCTTCGCCAGATCGAGTTCGCCGAGGTGATTGCCCAGTACTTTTGCAATGCCAAAATCGAGCAACTTCGGGGTGCCATCAGATCCGACGAGTATGTTGTTGGATTTGATATCTCGATGCACAATCAAGCTTCGGTGGGCCTCTGCTACTGCCAGGCAAACCTGCTGAAACAATCGAAGACGGGAGCTGACGGAAAGTTGCTGATCGTCGCAGTATTCAACCAGCGGCTTGCCATCGATGTATTCCATGACAATGTAAGGCTGGCCATCCTCCGTTTGACCTCCGTCGAGCAAGCGTGCAATGTTGGGATGATTGAGGTCGGCGAGAATTTGACGTTCGGCTAGAAAGCGCTGCTGGATTTCTTCGTTCACTACACGTTTGTGGAGCACTTTGATGGCTACGTTTTGCACAAACTCGTGGTCGTCACGTTGCGCCAGGTAGACAATTCCCATGCCGCCTTCGCCAATGGCTTCTACCAATTTGAATGGGCCGATAGGCTGACTCAGACGTTGTTCTTCATCAATGAGGCTGGTGGTAGCCGAACGTACCAGGTCCGATACCAGATCTTCTTCTGAGTCGGCGGCCAGCATCAGGGCTTCGATTTGGCTGCGCAGGGTGGTGTCGGTACCGCATTTCTCACTGATATAGGCGGTTCTCTCGACGGCTTCGAGATCCATTGCCGCGTCAAAAATGCATTGAATTTGCGCCCAGCGTTCTGCACTGATTGCTTCAGTCTTGGAGGTCATTGCCGATCATCTATGGCCAAGGAGCAGGGTGAAGGTGCCCATCCACGGAACCACGTGGGAGGCACCACATTTGAGTAACAGCGGACCAGGTAAATTTGTCTTTAATCCGACATTGCTGCATTGCATCTATGTCTTATGACAGAAATACCAACAAAAGGTCGCTATTACCAGAGTAGTATTATGTTTCATCAAGAATTAATGATCGTACACTAAGGAGATAAAGATGGATGACCGTAACCCGCCTCAAAGAGAGAAACAGGAAGATGAGGAATCGACCAGCGGAATAGGAGGGCCGGTGATTATTCCGGCTGCGGCCGCTTTCGTTGGGGCGCTGGTGGGGGCTGTCATCGGGTCTCAGCTCAGCTAGATAGCAGCACCAGTTCTAGAAGTCGTCTGGCGGGCATGGCTCGCTAGGCGCATTGGCGTGCAGGTTGGTTCAGCGGAGATTTAAAGTGCGCGTCGAATTATTCGATGTTCTACCGGGCGACTGCCTGTACTACCTTGTTGAATCGGAAGGTGCATAGAGCCTTTTCCATACCTGCGCATTTCCCTGATACCGTATACGGATAGGGTAAGGTGGCTAAGACCCTTTGAAACCTCGGTCTTCAACCCGATATTTCGCCCCAAAAGCAAGCACTAAATTCCTGGCTGCATTGCAAAAAATCCTTTATTCACAGGCAGCTACGCGATAGCATGGCTAAATGTTAAGAGTTTATCCATGAGCGAAGACGATCCCTACCGAGCGCCGTCTGCAGAACTTGAGCCGCGGCCTCAGAACGAAGAAGGCGACATTATTTTGCAGCCGCCCCGAGTGGTAGGTGTGGGGCGCAGCTTTGGCTGGATAGCCGAAGCGTTCAATATGTTCCGCCACTATCCGCTGCCCTGGATCTTAACCGGCTTGATTCAGTTCGGCATGGGCATGCTGCTCGGATTAGTGCCGTTCGCGGGAGGAGCACTTTCCACCATGATCAACAGTGTGGTTCTAGGTGGTGTAATGCTTGGGTGCGCTGCCCAGGAGTTTGGCGAAGACTATTCGATAAATTATGTATTTTTGGCGTTCTCCAGGCCCTACAAGCTGATCTCGGTGTCACTCATCTATACGGTGGTGTCGTACGTTATTTTGCTATCGGTTTTGGGCCCGTTTGGTCGCACATTGATCTTTGGCGGATTAGACCCTCAGACGATGGAGCAACAGTTAGAAGCAATGAGTGGACCCATTCTATTAACCGCCGTACTCATGATCCCCCTCATTATGGCTACCTGGTTTTCGATCGTATTAATCGCTCTTCACAACGTGTCAGTCGTTGACGCAGTGCGGCTAAGCTTCCAGGGTTGCTTACGCAATTTGTTACCGATGATTGTGTTGGGATTGGTGTTCTGTCTGGCATTGGGTATTCTGTTTTCTATCGGCATGGCGCCGTTCGCTATCGGCGTGCTTGTGATGTATCCGATTATGTTTATTTCTACGTACACGGCGTACCGGGATATATTCACTCACGAACAAGTAGGTGTTAAATGAATTTGCTCAAAAACGTCCCATTGAAACGTGCGCTATTATGCTCGGCTGCAATTCTTGTGACGAGTAACACGGGCGCTCAATCAGCTTCGGTTGAGGGCCAGCTACTGTCGTGTTCAAGCGCAGCCACCGACGCGATCCGTCTGGCGTGTTACGACGGTTTAGCCGACAGCCTGCGTGCGTCGACTTCAATGAAAGATGATGACAAGACGGTGTCAGAGCCCGCCGTGGCCGAGCCTGTTGGCAC
>QIGP01000246.1 GCA_003228965.1 Gammaproteobacteria bacterium | reverse complement strand
TATTAAATTAGATTTTCGGTGGTTATTTCGGTAAAAACCACAGATTTGGAGCACGTGATTCTAATTTCTGCTGTGCCTGTCCCTAAATTTCTGCTGTGCCTGTCCCTATGTCTCCTCTATGTCTCCTATGTCTCAGCTACATTGCGAAGACATTGACTCTTCGACTCTTGACAGAAACTCCAGGCGTCTCCGCGGGGACGGAAAATTAGCCTTAACATTTGTCGGCCGAACTGTAGGCCTCAAATCTACAAGTGCTTCTCACTGCTGTCCCGTTAACTTTCGTATGAGTTTCATTTGATAGAGCAAAGGCAAAGCAAAGGGACAGGCACTCTGGAATTCTCCGTGGCTGGAACTATTAAATTAGATTTTCGGTGGTTATTTCGGTAAAAACCACAGATTTGGAGCACGTGATTCTAATTTCTGCTGTGCCTGTCCCTAAATTTCCCTTCCCTAAATTTCTGCTGTGCCTGTCCCTATGTCTCTATGTCTTTTCCCTATGTCTTTCCTATGTCTCTTCAGGAACAGTTGGGCCACGCGAGCGTTCAGGCTACAATGATATACACCCACATCATTAACCGTGGTGGTCTTGCAGTACGCAGTCCGCTCGACTGGCTCGACGGCCCTCCACAAATTCTTCGCCCACAAAAAAACCACCGACACTCGAGCGCTGATGGTTCTTAATCCTGGTATGAAGCGTTACTTAAACTTCAACAATCGGTGCGTCAGGTGCATTACGACGAACACTTTCCATGCCACTGCGGCATGAAGCTTCGCTGTCGTAAGACTGGCTAGTGCCAATGACCTGGTGGTTCGCAGCTTTAAGATTAAACTTGTGCTTACCTGCTTTGGTGGTATCCACTGCAAAACACTTGTCGTCCATGCAATTTTTCTTGACCGACTCAATGCCGTTCATGCAGCTTGATTTGGCTTTGTAGCCTTCGCTTGCCAAAATGTTCTCGCCGTTACCCGCTTTCAAACGGAAACGATGCTCACCCGCTTTGTCTGTGTAGACTTCGAATTTACCTGCCACGTCAATCTCCTCACGCTTTTATAGAATAAATGGAGTTTACATGTTTTTTCGCCGATGGTCAGCGGAGCAACGCCGATTTATCAAGGTTTAACAATGTGGCCCTCGCTCACTCCGTTCTTACCCGCTAAACTCGATAAAACTCGCCCCCTGGCTTGGTTGCGCCGCAAAAGAAGCTTACTCAAAGCCTTGCTGACGCCAGGCCTCGTAAACCACCACGGCCACCGAGTTCGACAAGTTCAAACTGCGGCTGTCTGGCCGCATGGGAATAGTCAGGCACCACTGCGACCCCACCTCCTCCAGCACCTTCTCCGGCAGCCCTCTTGTCTCCGGCCCAAAGAGCAGTACGTCGCCAGATTTAAAGGAGGTGTCGCAATAGTTACGGGTGCCTTTGGTGGTCAGGGCATAAACTCGTTCTGATGTCGCTTTAACGCCAATGACGGCCAGCGCCTGATCAAGACTCGCGTGCACGCTAACCTCGGCAAACTCTCCGTAGTCGAGCCCTGCCCGGCGTAACCTCTTTTCGTCGAGCTCAAATCCCAGCGGTTCAACGAGATGCAGGCTACAACCCGTGTTGGCACACAAGCGAATAATGTTGCCGGTATTAGGCGGAATTTCTGGTTCGACTAGCACCACGTGTAACCAGCTCGACATGTACTCACCTTTATAATAGAACTTGGTACTGACGGTTTCAGGCTCTGTTGCAATAGAACATGGCCCACCCAGGCCCGGAAAGACCAGCCTCGAAGCCTGCGCGTAAAACCTGCTGCACAAAATACTTGACTAATTCGGCGTCTGCCGTTGAAGTGTGCGCCTATGACTACACCAAGCACAAGCTCAACAACACGCCCTCCCGAAAGCCTTTCAAGTGCCTTTTGTGGCCTTAATTTCGACAGCCCCATTGTGCTGTTGTCCGGCTGCGTCGGATTTGGTGAGGAGTACACCCGAGTCGAAGGCTTCTCCAACCATCACGTGGGTGCTATTGCTTTAAAAGGCACAACCCTCGAGCCACGGCTTGGCAACGTGCCACACCGTGTCGCCGAAACGCCAATGGGTATGCTCAACGCCATTGGCCTGCAAAATCCAGGTGTGCACCATGTAGTGAACAACATTTTGCCAACACTCGACTTCGGCGAAACCCGCTTTTTAGCCAACGTGTGCGGCTCCACCATCGAAGACTACGCCGAAGTGTGCCGAGTGTTCGACGACTCACCCATCGACGGCCTCGAAATCAATATTTCGTGCCCCAACGTTAAAGAAGGCGGTGTGGCTTTTGGTAACAACCCGGACATGTCAGCTCGGGTGGTTGAAGCGTGCCGCAAAGTCACCAGCAAACCCATCATTACCAAGCTGTCGCCCAACCAAACCGACATTCAGGAAAACGCCCGCCGCTGCATCGAAGCCGGCACGGACGCACTGGCTGTCATTAACACGGTCATGGGCATGGCCATCGACACCGCGTCCCGCAAACCCATCATCGGCAACATTCAGGGCGGGCTGTCTGGACCTGCCATCAAACCTATTGCGTTACTGAAAGTGCACCAGGTTTACCAGGTCACCAAAGCACACAACATTCCCATTATTGGTCAGGGCGGCATTACTACAGTGAACGATGCGCTAGAGTTTCTTATTGCGGGTGCATCCTCTATCGGCATTGGCACCTCGCTTTTTTACGATCCGTTGGTGTGCGAAAAAATTAACCAAGGCGTCCACCATTACCTGACTGAGCATAAATTCAAATCTCTCAGCGGCATGACAGGCACGCTCGAACTGCCGGCCACCTCAAACGCACCCAATCAAACCGAGTACATCAAAGACTAATCGGTGTGAGTAAGCGGAACGTCTTAAGGGCACCTCTAAAAACCCGATTCGTCATTGCGCGTGCGAAGCGCGCGGCAACCTCCGTCCGGTTTCGCTGGTTTCAAAAAGCCAGGCTACGTTAACATTGAGAGATTGCCGCGCTCTGCGCTCGCAATGACAAGTGGCGGTTTTCATACAGCCTAATAACCCGCCACCCTGTCAAGCGGTGCTTTGGCACAATAAGTTGGGTTTTCAGGAGAGCCCAAAGCAACCAGTTCCCCGGCATTTACCAAGACACTAATAGCCTGCAGCACCACACGCCGCTCGGGCGGAAACAACTCGCTGGGCAGCCAGTCGTTTTCAATGGCGCTTAACTCCGCCCTGGCGTGCGCATGTTTGAGTAAATAAACACGCAGGTTCTGCACGGTAGACAACAAAATTTCGGCGTGATTAGACATGTCCAAATTATCGCTTTCACGGAGCTAGGTTGCAATGTAAATAAACGCTCAACAATAAGCTGTCAAATCACCACCACTTCACCGCAAGGCCTAGCAAAATCAGGTTCACCGCAACCGACAGGAAATCAAAGCGATGGAACCTTGCCGCTGGCAACGACCGAAACAGAGCCACCAAACAACTTAAATTAGTCGCTACACACAGCAACAGCGCCAGCGCCGCGGCCGTGGTCTCAAGCGAGGTAAACAGCTGCACGCTCAGATTCTCGTATTTGCTCAATATTTGCATGGCAAGTGGAATAGGCACCGTAGCCACAATGCCCAGGACGCTTGCCCGCGTGAGGTTCCGGCGAAAGGAGTGGCGCCTGCGTATGGAAGGCCTCCACAGGTACAGGATGATGGTCATTACCATCAAAATATACGCAAGCGTAATAAGACGAAAGCTGAACACAAAGTCGGCGTTGTCACCAAACTCACTAATATGTCGGAACACGGCAAACAACGGACTTACGGCCAGCACCTGCGGTAACAAGAAAATGTACTCGGCCAAATCTGGTCGTGTGTTATGGGGACGTTGTTCCATTCAGTTTAGTCCGGCCGCTCAGGCCTGTTAGTTGCTGGTCTATTTGCAGTGCTATGCTGACCCTTCGTTTTTTGACACGACGCTTATGCCACTAGAAGAAGTCGACTCCGAATTCAGCTACAAAGCGCTATTGCTCATGCCGTTGCGTGGTAGCCTCTTGCTGTCCATCATCGGGCTAACATTACTCCTTACTGTAGCATTTGCAGCAATAGCCACCCACCGAAAGGGGCTTTGGATAGTCGTGATCTTCGGTCTATGGCTACTCCTCCTTGCTACTTTGGCCATCGTACGCTACGCCCAAATAGTAGTGGAAAAGATCATGTACGGGTACAAAGAGCCACCGCCTTTGAGCTCAAGCGAATTCCAACTTTTTACCAACCTCCGCGCCACCAGAATTTACGTTCTTCTTTCCATTCTGAGCCTGCTCGGCTACTACGTAATTGCCCCGCTCGGTAAGGCAGCACTTCTCCTATATGTCAGCTCCATCACATTCGCCGTACCGGCCATGTTAGCTGCCATCGTCATTGAAAGCAGCCTTTCTACGGCGCTAAACCCCGTTCGCCTCGCTCAAATCATTTACGTCCTTGGCAACCGTTACGTTTCCATGTTCGTCTTTGTCGTGCTCAGCTTCATCGCAAGTAGCACCGTGGCAAGCCTCATCAACTTGCCCTTCATTAACGTCTTTGCAGGTCTCTACGGGCTCTTTTTACTGAGCTGCGCCGTTGGCCGCCTGGTGTACATCTCGCGTGTCGAACTTGGCCTGAACATCAAATCTCAAAAGGACCTCAGGGACCTACAAGACAGAGAGTACGAACGCACACAAGACAACAACGCGCTGCAGCTCGCCCTGCAAACCTCAAGAAGCGCACCTGTAGAAGCGGCCACCGAGTTATGGCGCTACCACGAGCGAACAAAAACGCCAGTTGCCCGCAAGCTTGCTTGTATCGAAGCGCTGCAAAAATGGCCAGAGCCTATGACAGCTTTACGCTTCGCGCAGCCTCTCACCAAACATCTTATTGACGAAGGTCTAAACGAGAATGCCATCGAAGTGGTCAGGTGGTGCCTGACCACCGAACAAGAATTTCGCCTCGCAGAGGCTTCGACGACCTACCAGCTAGGCATGTTCGCAGCCAATAACGGTCAGTTCAAACTCGCCGCCTTTATTTTGCAGGACATGGGAACACGCTACCCCGATTTTCAAAACGCAACCAGCGCCATGTTCAAAGTTGCTTCCATCGCAGGTGAAAGGCTGGGCCACGCGAGGCTGTTACAAAACGCCATTAAACAGCTCATTCACCTTGGCGTCACACCTGACGACTCGCGCATTGTTGGCTTAACAAAAACATTGAAACAACTTGCATCTGGTCAACGAGCAACCGCCAAAGAAATGCCCAAGCCAAAGTAGTTGACTCACTCAGCCGCACCACCCCAGCTTCTCGATATTTCTACCGTCAGTCCGCGTCGTTGCCAGGCGCTGCAAAGCTGCTAGAACTTGTTCGCGCAATTGGGCGCGGCTGCATAATGGCGTCCCGAATATGAGCCAGTTCAGCGTTCACCAGTGTCACTTCACCACCGGTTCGAATACCCATTCGTCTAAACAACTCCCGCACATCTGGAAACCCGGCCGAGTTAGCGTAGTCGCGATACAAATCGGTGAACACGGTGTAATTCGTTTTACTGTCAAGCAGCTCAAGAAACTCAATATCCCGATACGCTTTACGCGACGGTAAACAACACAGCCTTACTTTCCGCATAGCCGTGTCGAGGCTTTCAGCATTGTCCGAAAGCTCGCGAAGCTGCACATCGCCCATAAGCGCAATGGCTGCGCCGCTCCAATACACTTTCATTAAACCGCCGTTGCGCATACTGGCGCTACGAGGCGACATGCCAGGAGCTGACATGCGTCCTCGACCGTAGCCTTCGTAAAGCTTGCGCCAGGCTTTGCTTGGCGAATACACCTCGCCTCTGGCCATAAGTACGTTCTGATAGTAAGAAGCAAAACCTTCCGACACCCAGCGGTCGCCCACGTAAGGCATGAGCAAGTGACTAAACTCGTGAGTGGCGGTCCAGTCGCTCAAAAACGAGTCGACCGACCAGTCGGTGTCGACAAAAAACTGTACGGCTTCACCGCCGTTGCGAATAACGTGTCCAAACGGCACAGGTTCGGCCGCCCGGTCATTAACCGGCACAACAACCACCTGGGTTGACCGCATTGGAAACTTTCCGTGGGCCTGACTTACGTTGTAAGCGGCGTCGGACAACCAATGTTTTAGCTTGTCCGCTGCAGTCTTGTGCTTGGTACGCAACAGCGCAACGCGAAGCTCTCCACCTGAAACCGGTATGTTAATACGTTGAAATCGTCCAAACGCTGTAATCGCGTTAGAACTAATCTCACGGTGGCGAAAGGCGTAACCTTCCAGACGTGTTGTAGATGAGTTTTTTAAAGCAGCCAACACCGGCTGCGCAAAGGCTACGTCTTCCAGTGGCTGCCAGGGAACCGACACGTTCACCCCTTTGGGCAGTACGAACGCCACTCGAATAAGGGTGTCTTCGTCGTTGGGTAACATGAGCCAGTTGTCCGGGTTGGTCACAATGTCACGCACGTTTGCGTAACGCTCGCGGGTTCGAGAGTCGTTAGCACTCTTGTTGAGTGTCACTGAATACTGGAGGCAGCGCTCGCTGGTTTGCACCCGGCCGCGTCTTAACCTCAAAGACTCGTCGGAGTCGCAGCGTCGCAGCTGCCGCACGTATCGGGCGGCGCGTCTTGAACCAAGCGCCACTTTCACAGGTTCGTCGAACGTGGCGCGCACCTTAAGGAGCCGCGCCGAATTGTCAACCTCAACGACGTACTCGTGAGCAGAGCTTGGGGCTGCCACCCACAACAGGCCTAGCGACAGGACTGCAAGCCGGAGTATACCAATATTTGAAAAATGGTGTTTCAACAAAACTTGCCTATGCAACCTTTGTGTAAAGCCTGAATAACAAAAGACAGGGAAATACGTAATTAAGTTCCTCAGATAACGTTGTCGGTCGTTGTAAGTGCAACTTTGTTCATGAGTTTGTCCTGCATTTCATGTAAATTACCCAAAACCCTGTGTGAGCAACTTGTGACAAAACCCCAGGCCCCGAAGAAATCCTATCCCTACTACAGCCTGGCACTGCTCGTTAGCGGCCTGGGAGTGCTGTTTGTGGCGTGGCGCTCTATTGGTCCTGCCATAGATATTTCACCCACGACCCTGCTGGTCGTGTTTGGTTTGTGCCTGTTCACCATTGCCGTTGGCTACCCACACCCAAGCTCGGGTCACGTTTCATTCGACCGTGTTGGCCAGGTGGCCACACTTCTCGTATTTGGACCCATTATTGCAGCCGCCGTTTCGGCCGCGGCGTCTTTTACTTACCCCATTTACCGCATTGCCAAGGGCGTTGCCGTAAAAGACGTTCTGCTAGCCTCTTTACATAACACCGGCCTCATGATTTGGGTAGTACTCGGAGGCGGCCTGTTCTACACCTTCGCTGGCGGCCCCGTACCACTTGGCACCCTTACGCTTTCAAGCCTCATCAAAGTCATTGGCGCCATGCTGGTCATGCAGGTCATCAACGAAGTCGGCATGTCCGTTTACCTTCTCGCCCGTAATGGTAACTACCGCAACTATATTAGCCTGTTCAACAACGGCGTCGAATTTACGGCAGGCTTCATTGGCGTATTAGTAGCCGCAACCTACCTGGTCTCGCAGAAAGGCTTGTTTATTCTGCTAATGGGTGTGCTAACTCTTGGCATGTTTGTGCTGCGTCGCTTCGCGGTCATGCGCAACCGGTTGGAAGTGCTTGTCACCGAGCGTACAGCCGAGCTTGAAGAAAAAACCCGCGAACTTGAGCTCAAGGCAACTCACGACATGCTTACCGGACTCTACAACCGGCGCTACGCCGACGGCTACCTCGAAGCAGAAATCAAGAGTTCGATAGAAGGCCACAAACAATTCACTGTGGCGCTCGCCGACATTGACCACTTCAAACAAATTAACGACCACCACTCGCACGAAACTGGCGACAAGGTCCTGGTCAAGGTTGCGGAACTACTGTCCGAACACTGTCGCAGCACCGACACCATTGCACGCTACGGCGGCGAGGAGTTCTTGCTGTGTTTCCCCCGCTCAACTACGGGTGACGCTCACGCCGTGTGTGAAAAACTACGCAGCATTATCGAGTCGTACAACTGGAACGACATAGCGTCGAACGTCACGGTAACTCTAAGTTTTGGCGTAGCCCAAATTGACGTGAACAGCAAACGTAAAACCATTTTGCGCGAAGCCGACGAGCGCCTTTACGCTGCTAAAAACCTCGGCCGAAACCGGGTAGTTGCCTAGGAGTCTGTCGGACTTAGGAGGCATCTACTGCGGCGGCCGGAAATCGGCCCAGTTTCCCGATCTTCCTCGTTAAATAGTTCGACTATTCGC
>QIGP01000096.1 GCA_003228965.1 Gammaproteobacteria bacterium | reverse complement strand
CGCACACACGACTTTCTTAAGAAAAACCCCAACGGCCGAATACCCACACTTGAGTACGCGTCTGGAGAATATCTGTTCGAGTCCAACGCTATTCTTCACTATCTCGCAGAAGGCACACCGCTACTGCCAGGCTCGCGCCTGCATCGTGCACAAGTGTTGCAGTGGCTGTTTTTCGAGCAATACAGCCACGAACCGTTCATTGCCGTGTCGCGCTTTATTATGCTGCACGGCAAAACCGACAGCGCTTCCACAGCACGCCTTGCAAGTCTACGTGATGGCGGATTGGCGGCGCTTAAAGTCATGGACGGCCATCTGGCCCGCCACGACTACTTTGTCGGTAAAGCGTATTCGATCGCCGACATCGGGCTCTACGCCTATACACACGTTGCCGAAGAAGGTGGTTTTGACTTGAGCGCCTTTTCCGCGGTAAGCGCCTGGTTGAAACGCGTCGCATCGATATCTGACCACTGCAAGATCACTGACACGTTCGACAAGGAGCGCGTGTAAACACCTTCTCTATGTTATTGAGAGCGCGAAGGGCGTGGCATTCTCTTAACGCTACCGTGGCTTAACTAATTGAATCCACACCCCAGGAGTATTTCCATGCAGGGTCCTTCGGACCATGTGGGTGCGCACCCCGAGAGTACTTCCATGCATGGTCCTTCGGACCATGTGGGTGCGCAGCAACCGGACGGAGATTGCCACACCCGCGGTCTGCGGGTTCGCAATGACGGGATTACGGTTACCACTTTCGCTTCGCGGGGTCGCTATGACGGGGTTACCGTTGCCACATTCGCGTCGCGGATTCGCTGTGACGGGGTTACCGTTGCCACATTCGCTTCTCAGGTTCGCTATGACGGGGTTACCGTTGCCACATTCGCTTCTCAGGTTCGCTATGACGGGGTTAAGGTTGCCACACCGGCTTCGCGGGTACTTAGTGACGAAGCGTTCGTTTTTACACAACCTCGACTGTCAGGCGTTTATCACGGTGCGCGAGCGGAAGATTGAACCGTTGCCCCTATTCAGGATCAGACTACGGTATGAGAGCGACTTCGATTCTGACTGGCATTGCACTGTTCGGCGCTGGGCTGACCTGCGGCTGGCTACTGGCCGACTGGACTCCTGCCAACCAACAGGCAGAAGTAGCGCTCAAGCCCACACCGGTCGAGCCGTCAATTTCTGCCCCCGAAACGAAAGAATTTGCCAACACCGTTTGGCTCACCGTGGAATTCGACGGTGGCTCCTCGTTGGTACCTGCGGCGCGTCTGCGCAATACTGGCTTGCTTCTGGCCTCTTTGTACTCCATCTATCCAGCCAACTCTGTCCACTACCTTAACGTCGACGGCGAACAGGTATTTCCACAAGTGGTTGCCGCCAATCACTTAACCAACCTGATTGCCTTCAAAGACAATCACCAAAGTGGCTATCTCCTTAGTCAGGAAGATGGCAGTCTGTTTGTGGGTAAACCTGTTACTCTCGGGCTGCCCGACGGCGCGTTACAAGGACAGGTTGAATCGTCACTACAAACCGCGCCTGACGGCCGCAACTATTTCAACGTAGATTTCACCCGGGCCGAATCCCAACGAGGCGGCCCACTGTTAGCTCCAAATACAACGGAGTTAATTGGTTTTGTCACAACGTCACGTCACGTTAACCCCGGGTGGATGCACCTCTCAGGTGAGGTGTACAGCGCGATTGATGCAACCAGCGTTCGCTCGTTTCTGCGTGCCGACTCCTTCTCCAATGCACAAAGCGTACGCAACTTTACGGCACGCTTTGCGCAAACGTCGGGGGGACTGAGATATTCAATTGCACAATTTGCCCAACGCCAACAGTGGGAACCCGCCTATCGCGCCCTTGAAGTACTCATGGCGATCGACGGGAACAACACCGGCGTCACACAACGAGCACTAACGCTTGCGGCCTACTATTACGGTCATCAGCTGGTCGAAGCAGGCAACGCCAATTTAGCCATTACGCTCGCAGAAGACCTGCGCGGGCTTTACCCACAACACCAACCCTGGTGTTTGGTGGAAAGTCGTGCGTACGGACAATTAAAAAAATGGGCCAGCGCGTTTGAGCGTGCCAAAGAGTGCCTGCAAGACCCTTACGGTTCGAAACCGCGCGACAACGAGCTGCTTGGCTCTCCCTTCCGCGCGTCGTTAACTCGCACAGATAGTCGCGATGCCGTGATCGATCTGGCTCACTCGACGGCCATTCAGTTTGCCCAAAATACAAACGCTTCACGCCAACTGCGCATGAACGTATTACTCGAGGCGCTCGACATGGCCGAACATCCACAGATTTACCGACTGCTCGGAGACTTGGAATACGACGCAAAAAACTACACGGTCGCCCAGAATTATTATCGCTCTGCGATTCGACTCGACCCTTCAATTGCAGCGTCTCTTGGCAACCGGCTTCGCAACAGTTCGCAACGTGCCAATAGTGCTCCGGCAAGCGAAATACCGTTTGAGAATCGCGGCGGTGGACTGGTGGTAACAGCCAGAATCAACGACAGCCCGCAGGTTTTCCGATTGCTGTTAGATACCGGAGCAACTTATTCGGCGTTGTCTGGAGGAACGCTGCTACGGTTAGGGTTGGGTAATATCTTTAACAACGTGTCTGAAGTCGTAGAGCTTGAGGCGGCAGGCGGCACCATTTATGCCCGGCGCTTCACGCTTGACTCTATGCAAATAGGCGATGCCCGCGTAACGCAAATACCAGTGGTAATTCTTGAAAACCTGGAAGGCTTTGACGGGCTTGTGGGCCTGTCGTTCCTGCGACACTTCGACGTAAGCATAGACCAGGAAGCCGGCAAGCTGATTCTTGTTCAACATTAGTATTGAAGCGTGACTATTTCAAGACGGTGTTTCTACCGCCCTGACATTTGCGGTTATGGCTGCACCAAACCGCTGGGTCCTGGAGGACTCAGATAATAATCACGAACTGCAACCAAATCGATAAAGTTCACAACACCGTCACCGTTAATGTCCGTTTCAAGCACACCGGTTGACTGGAAGTCACCGGCAATCAGACTTATGTCGAGGAAATTGGTTACGTTGTCGTTATTGAAGTCCGTGTCGCAAGAGTTTCCGAAACCGTCGCCGTCAACATCAAGCTGCGAAGCGTTGGAAACCAACGTGCAGTTGTCCTGATTGTCGAATACGCCGTCGCTGTCCGTATCAACTGCCGTGACACACTGCGCACCGGCCGCTCTTACGCTTACGTCGTCAACGTAGAAACCGTCTTCAGTAACGAATACGTCCGTAGATAAACGGAAACGTACCTGCGCGGTGCTGGAACCTGCCACCGACGAAATGTCGACAGATTGCGTTGTCCACGTGCCACCACTGCTTTCGTCGGTTCTCGATACCTGACTCCAGTTAACACCGTCGCTACTGACTTCGACCTCACAAAAGTCGTAGGTCGCTTCACTCAGACAGCGCTGGGCAAAAGTAAGCTCAGCGGCGCCAACAGCACTAAGGTCGATAGCGGGTGACGTCAGGGTAACTTGCTGGTTGTTGCCGTACTCCCCGCCCGGACTGTCTGTCCAGGAGAATGAGGGGCTGTTTGACGAACTATTGGTTCGTGCCCAGTTACCGGTAGTGGTCCAGGCGATATCGGTTGTTTCCATATCGTCGGAGAAGACTGCGCAAAATGGGAACAGACTGAAGTTGGTCGTCGTGGTTTGACCATTACTTGCACTTACTCCATTCACCAACGCTGCACCATAAGCGCCGCCCGTTGGGGTAACCGAAACGGTGTAGTTGCCTTCAAACACAAATAGCTCGTAGACACCTGTTGCAGGATCAGTAGTTGTAGAGAAAGAACCCGCACTCACCGAAGCGGCAATGCCGTTACCGGTATCGGCTGCGGTCACTGCGCCCGAAATGACTGGCGCGTTTGCAGGGTCAATGACGTACAGAAACTCAGCCGTTACGACGCCTTTGTTGCCGGCGCTGTCAGTACCTTGCAGGTAGACAATGTGTTCGCCGTTGCTCAAGCCGTTGGTATCAATAGTGCCCATGACACCTTCAGTTGTGCTGTTGAAGTTACCGTCAGTAGCATTCATAGGCACAGCAACTGCTCCAGCTTCCCATGGAGCTACGTCAATGTAGGCCGCTACGGACGCAATGCTTTGTGTAGGTTCCGTACCGTTGTTGTTCTCGTACCGTGCATCACTCACGCTGGCAGTCAGGTTAGCCTGAACACCTGGCATTACCGTGTTGTTAGCAAAGGTCAGACTGGTAACGTCGGGACCCGATGGCAACATGTAAGGTGCACGAACCGTCTTGGCCGCGTACACGAGTGCCTGCAGGTTGTCAGGGTAAATCGTGCTTTCAAACGTACCGCAGCTCTGGAAAAAGGTTGTACCAAGCTCAAACGTATAGGCGGCCAGACCAAGTTCGCCGTAAGCAAAGTCGTCGGTAGTACCGTCGGTGATGTACAGCTCAGTGGCCTGTTGTGGTTCGTAACCGTTAAAGAACGCAAATTTACGTGCCAGGGTTCGCAGCCCTTGCTGGTTCGGAGCCGCACTGAAATTGTTACCCCAAGGGTAAAGCACTAACTGACTGAAACTGTGCACGTCAATAAAAACGCCGGTAGCGTCCAAAGGTGCTGCATCATTAATACCTGGACCACGTTGATCAGGGAAGATAGAACGAACGTATTCCTGAACGGCGTCTACTTCTGGCTCGGAACCTGGTGCAGAACCTCGATAGGTGTTGTTGCACTGGTTGCCACTTGATCCACCACAACAGCCCCAACCAAAATCAAAATTGCGATTCAAATCGGCACCACGAGAGTTGCTGGTCTGGCCGCAATAGGATTGGTTGGTATTTTTGCGCCATAGAACACCTGTTTGCGCACGCACTCGACCGTCGGGGTTTGATTGCAGCATCAAGTGAACTTCATGATGATCGAGAATCCAACGTGCATCGGCATTAGTTGCATAGTTCTCAAGCAGGTATTCACCGAAGCGGGTATTGGTTTCAGCGGTCGTATATTCGCGGGCGTGAATAGCGCTCATGACAAATAGCTTCGGCTTGTCGCCACTGGTATTTGCGTTGGTGAGCTTCAGGACATGCATGTCGTGGCCGGCTAGACCGTTACCCTTTTCCCAGCTGTTTCCAACGTCAAGCCATTCGGCCAAGTCGGGATAGTCGACGGCAAGCTGCGCGGCGTCCGCATACGTCTCATCTACTGTGCGGTAACATTCGAAGCCGTTGATGCCAGCACGCTGATTGGGCGAGCGCTCATACGAGCGATACAGCTCAGTTGTGCGCGATTGATCGAGTTCAAGTTTGAAACCGTCTTTGATTAAATCAACTTGTTCGAATTCGTTGATTTCAACCAGGGCATAAGACTTGCCTTGCACTACGGTCCAAATCGCAGAGCGATCGGCCAGGTTTTGCAGCATTTGTTGGTTGTCGTAAAACGCCCGCACCACAACTTTCTCTTGGTCTTTACTAAACCAATTAGAGTGCGCCGCATCGTCGGCCATACTGATCGTTGCAAACGACAATGCCATTGCTAGCAGAAAAATACGCATAAGTGTTCCCCACGGAGGCATCGTCTCGCACGACAACACGAACCTGTTTGTGTCTTAATAATGTACAAACTCTCGTAACACCCCACTACGGTGGGGCAAAACGCGAATTTGAGAGACTGTTTTTGTTGTTTGGCCAGATTAAGACGTATGACGGGGCGATACAAGCGTGCGCCCGGGTTGACATAATTAGTTATACTCATCAGTGACTTAGCGGTAGTAGTCCACCCATTCCAACTGAAACCCGGAGACGGGCTCCGCGAACTTGGCAGGGTTAACGGTCACTCTGAATTTTCCGGCTTTTTCCATTGCCTGCAATTCATTCATATGCAGCACGAGCGAGTCGGCGGGATCGAGCACAACATGGCCTTCTGAGTTAACGCCAATACGGTGCACTTCGTTGGCTGTGCGTACAACAAAGCCTTCCAGTGCGCTCAGATGAAGTACCACGTCGAACCTGTTGTTTGAGTCTTTATCAACCATTGCCACTGTGGCAGAACCTACACCTGTCGGACAGCGAACGTTAAGAGTCGTCCGCGGAGTCTTCTCGAAGTAGAGCTCGTCGTCTTCGTGTTGGGCGGTGACTTCCATGGGCACGTTCACAATAGTCACGAGCGCGAGCAGGGTAAAGCTCAACATGGCTAATGTCGCTACTACTTTCAGGCGCATGAACCCGGTAAGCGTCGCTAGACTATATAGGCCATGATGCGTGCAGCGACGTACCACAGCGTGCCACCAATGCCCATAACAGGCGCGGCGGCGACAAGATACGGCGACATTTCTGTTCCGGTAATGGCTGAGATATAGATCGCGGCACCAGCGACGGCCAACACCATCGACAACAGGTAATGCACGGCAAAACTGCGCTTGCGCCTGGGCTTGGAAGCTGAGCCATCTGAATTAAACGTTCTGCCGCAGTGACGACACGCCGTGGCCTCACTTGAAATTTGCTTTCGACAACGCGAACACGCAATCATCGCCATGGCCCTCTCCTTATATGTAATCCTGACGACAACATATCATGTTCGCGACTTTGGAAGAGGTTGAGGTGAATTGGGACAATCCTGAGATAGTGTCCCGCGGATAACGACTCAAATGGAACCGGGGATAACCCCCGAGGCTATGTATTCCGAGCCGCCACCGGACAGAAACCCTCGTCCCGGGTCTCACCCACGAGCGCCAGGCGTGGTATTCGGGATCGGAAAAGTGACCCGGATTTGATAGGCTTCGCTCATGCAAGTAATTCTGGATACCGACCCGGGCGTCGACGATGCCATCGCACTGTTGTGGCTACTCGCGCTCGACCTGAGATTTCGCGCAGATGTCATTGGCATAACTACCACAGAAGGCAACTTGCGCCGTCGCGGCACCTTCGGAAACACAGCCCGTATTCTTGAATTTTGCCGACGCTCTGATATCCGCCTGGCCAAATCGGCGCCGCATCGCGGTAAAACAGCTGAACATATTCACGGCAATGATGGTCTTGGCGGCCTGCGCTCGTTGCTTCCAAAGTCCGGCAAAGTGTACGAGAGTGCGCCGCGGGCTGCTGTTCAACTCGACCGCTGGATTAATGCCGACACGAACGACGCCACGGTTATCGCGATTGGACCGTTGACCAACCTCGAAGCCGTCGAAGTGCTCTTTCCTGGAACGCTTGCCAACGCGGAGCACATCATCGTACTAGGCGGGTCGTTTAAAAGCGGTAACGTTACGCCTGACGCTGAATTTAATGCGCACTTCAACCCGCGCGCGTTCCACAACGTGTTAAAAGCTCGTCCAAATTTTACGCTCATTCCTCTAGATGTCTCGCGCCAGCTCGATCTCAACAGCGAACATTTGCGTCTCGCAGGTTTCACCGAGAATACAACGCGCATTTGCAAGTTTGTAACTCGTCTGACCAAAGCGATGGAACAGCATATTAAAACGATCTCCGAACGACGTTTTTTCGTGCATGACGCCTGCGCCATTGCCTACGCGTTTTATCCGGAGTTTTTCGAGACCGTTTCTGCCTACGTCAAAATAGATACCCGCCTCGGCGTGGAAACTACCGGTAAGACCATTATCGAAACTAATCCTAATCCTAACGCATCTGTTACACGCAGAATCAACGCGGACGGTATACGCGATCAGATGTTGAGCGACATCAAAGAGTTTTCAAACACACTACGCTAGTGATATCGATTAATCGCATTGTCAGCGACGTGATAGTAGTGCCTTGAATATCAACGCCAGTCAAATAGGTTGAGGAATCGAACCAGTCTGACTCGAACGCGATAACGCCACCGAATGTAGACGGCTCGCCAATACGAAAAATATATCGTATTACACCAAGCAGGTGTGTGTGGAGTAGGTAGACCGGCCAATTACTTGACCGGCCCCCTGTTAGAACCCGGCGTGCCCTATTTAGGCACCGGGCTCAAGACAAC
>QIGP01000370.1 GCA_003228965.1 Gammaproteobacteria bacterium | reverse complement strand
GAGCTTTTGAAAAACGCCGATTTGGACGAAGCATGGAATACAAATTTTGACCGCCAGCTTGCTGCATTGGAAAAACTTGAATCTGGTAACCTTTATGCGGTAGAGGCAAGAGCACGAGCAGCTTCGCTGCATTTAAGTAAGGCTGTTGAACTGCGTGAAGATTCACGTTGGGTAGTGGCCGAGCAGCAGCTTGTCCGTGCGCAGGCACTGGCACCGTCGCTGCCTGCTGTTAAAGCAGAACTGGCCGCGTTTGAAACGGGACGCGCTGACTATGAAGTGCAGCTTGCCAGCAACAAGCTACAGGCAGAGATTGACGCCAAGCGGCAACTCTTTTCAAGACAGGTGCAGGCTGAGCGCCTGGATCGCGCGAGCAGTACACTTGCACAGCTCAGAGGGTTGTTGGATGCTGACGATGAGTTTTTGACCACAACAGGCCCCAGAGAACTGATCGACGGACGCTTGAAAACGGCTGCCGCGAGCGCCAGGCGCGATCAATATACAGCGGCGTTGAAGCAAGTCAAAGAAGCACAAAAACTGAAGGTCGAAGACCCAAGAATTGCAGCGGCAAGCGAGCAATATTCCGCACAGCGCACGGCCTATAATGTGGCCCAATCGGGATCCACGAGTGAGGTAAGAGCGCTTTCCAGTATTTTGGATGGCCTTAAATCAAGCGTCGAAGATTTCGACGAGTTTGAGAGTCGCCTGCAGCGCGCGATGAAGCGACGCATTGAGGGTATTGCTCAGACTAATCGCTCAAGAGCAGACACCTTGCTGGTCGCTGCCAAAGTGTCGTTCCCTATAATTAGTATTAACTGGCCCGCGGTTGTTGCAACCGCTCCTCCCCCACCGCGTGTTGAACCCACTCAGGATACTGTAATCAGGTCAGACGTTGTTGTTACTCCTGCGACAAGAGTGGCAAGCACTGGCAAACCCTGTACGAACGGTAACGCGGGTCGTGGTAAAACCAGAAATTGCTATGACGAACTGTCTGGCAGTGAGCGTTTGCCAATTATGGTCGTTGTACCAGGTCTGGGTGGCGGTCAGGCATTTGCAATATCGCGATCAGAAGTCTCAATCAAGGACTTCAATGTGTACTGTGAACAAAGTAAGCAATGTTCAACGATTGGCGGCAAAGGCAGCTTGCCGGCTACCAACCTCGATACGGCGAAAATGAACTCGTACGTTCAGTGGTTGTCATCCGTGACGGGTAAACAATACAAGCTACCAAGTTTGAGTGAGTGGCAGCATGCAGCGATTGCCGACGGGACGCCCCTTAATCCGAGTATTAATTGTGTTCGGCGTGAGAGCGGCAGGCAGGCGGATGGATTTGCTCTTGCCGATGTTGGCATGGGTGGCAAAAACAAAGCTAACGCCTGGGGTTTGCGTCAAGTAGTGGGTAATGCAGAAGAAGTGGTTACGCAGGGCGGACAATTCGTGGCGGCCGGTGGTGCGTATAGTGATAGAGTATCGGATTGCACTGCCAAATTTGTTCGGTCGTTCGACGGCCCCAACGAACGTTCTGGATTCAGAGTGGTAAGAAATACCGACTAACAAAAGCTACGCGTGAGTTGATTATGAAACGGACGATCAAGGAACAACTGCGTATTCTGGTAAAAGAACACGAGAGTGCGCTTTTACCAACTCCCGACTATCGCAGACTGCGTCGGGCGTTGTTAGAGCGGGCGGTTACAGGAGAGTGGGACGCACCGGACGAGCCTGCCAGGACGCGCCCCCGCGAACCTCAGGTTAAATCTGCCAGCGTCGTAGAAGAAGCGCCCTCCACGACTGCACCAAAACGTGCTGCCAAGCCGTCTCCGGCTAAAACGCGTCCCGATCCCGACGACCCGTTGGCCGCTTTTGAAGATAAATCGGGTACACCACCTCCTTCCAGGCAGGGTAAAGCCGGTTTGTTTATCGGAGCCTTGCTACTTGCGTTACTTGCCGTTGGTGTTTTTTGGTTAGTGACAAGTGGCGAAGGCCCAACCGAAAGTGTGAGTGTTGACGCAACGCCCGTACCAGCCGATTCTGCTCAGGCTCAGGGTGTCATCGAACAATTTGCCTCAGACGAGGATTGGACGCCGGGCAGTATTCGTCGTTTTGCGAGGGACTGGGCGGATCTTTCGGAACAGGAGCGTCTGGAGGCCAAGAATACAGGTTGGTATCGAGAATTCGCACGCGTGCTTCGTGATCGCCTGAAATTTTCGGAGCTCTCCGATGCAAATCGACCGTCGGCCACGACAGACGCGCTGAAGCAATTGGCAGTCAGTTTGGATTTGCGCGTAGAGTCGCGTTTTGCCAGTGTGCAAAATACACGAAAAGAACAAATGCAAACTCAGTCTAATCAAGAAAAAATTAGCGCACCCTTGATGCCTGGTGAAGTCGCCTCTGAACAAGCCCGGCAGCCATCAACCAAAGTTGTGGTAGCAACGCAGATCAAAACGTCCGATGAGAACCAGAGCGCAAATAGTGCCACAATGGACACGAGTCAACCCGTGGACAGTGCGTCGCCTGCACAGGCGAGTCAGCCGGCGACAACCGAAGAAGCGGACTCAGACCCAAGCGACACAACCAGGCCAGATTCAACTGTTGTAGCAGGGAAAATCGCAAGCGATTCCGCTGGCACGAAGGCAATAGAGGCTGTGCCTGTTGTTGCGGACAGTGATGAGTCAAATTCAACAGCTGATCCAGGCAGCAGTACTGCTGGCCTGCTTACCGCAAAAGATGGCGCAATGGCTACGTCAGTCAGTACAACAGGCAAGTTGGCACCTGGTGAAAATGCAAATCAACAAGCGACAGTCGATCCTCAAGCAAGTGATGCTGCGGTTACTGTGATACCCGGTACCAGAACTGCACGATGTCACGCGGTGCTGTTGAGCAAGCGGCGCAAGTTTTGTCGCGACACGTTTAACGATGGTTCGCAAGGACCTAAACTCGCCGTTGTTCGAGCCGGTACGTTCAAAATGGGGAGCAGTAAACGCGCCGAAGAGAAGCCGGTACATGATGTAACTATCTCCAAAGGATTTGCATTGGGTGCTTTTGAAGTTTCGTTTAGTCAATTTGGAAAATTCTGCTCGGCTACCGACAGTGCCTGCCCGGATAATCCGTGGGGCGATGACCAGTTGCCTGTAGTGAACGTGAGTTGGGAAGAAGCCAGTGCGTATACACAGTGGTTGTCACAGCAAACCGGCGCGACGTATCGACTACCGAGCGAGGCGGAGTGGGAGTACGCGGCCCGTGCGGGATCGCAAACGGACTATCCGTTTGGCGATGAAATAAGTTTCTTACAGGCACGTTTCAGTGACTCGAAGAGACGCGCGCAACCGGTTATCGTTGATGGTGCGTTAATCATTAGCAACAAGCTTGGACTCAAACATGTAGTCGGCAACGCCAGTGAGTGGGTGGCCGATGCCTGGCGTGAAAATTACACCGACACTGTCGGTGGCCAGGCGCCGTACGACGGCACAGCAAGCTCAAAAAGAGTCGTTCGTGGTGGCTCCTACCAAGACCGTGCCTCTGACTTGCGATCCTCTGCCAGAGCGTCCGAGGCTTCAAGCGGCCGGTTCGTTTATGTAGGTTTTCGCGTAGCACGCGAATTTTGATGAGGGGTTTCTGTCCCTTTTCTCGCTATTAAACAGGTGGCGTGTAGTGATTTGCGACAATGGCAAGCTTTGTGCAAAGGCAAGCTAGAAACTAATCAGAACTCTGAGTAGAATCCAGAGTGGTTGTGAGCTAGTGTAGGCGAAAGAATGCAAGTAAACATGATTCTGACTTCTTATCCATTCTCAAAATGGATGGTTATGCCATGGAAGTGATTGCCAACATAATTCAAGGGGTGCCGACACGTGTCGGTAACGAATGCGGGAGTACAGTGTGTCTAACAAAGCCAAAATTGCGGTAGTTTCAGCCGCCGTAGTTCAACTGCTATTCATGTCGTCGGTGAATGCACAAGCTCTACCCGGAGGTGCGACGCCCGGGGGAGCTTTACCAGACTTAACAGAGCAGCGGCGCCCTGTTACGCCGCAGGAAGAGGCGGTCGTTGTACGACCGCTGATCGAACGTCTTGAGCAAGATGTCGATGAAGGGCCAAAAATTGATGTATCGCATTTTCACTTATTAGCTAACCGGCGAGCAGAGTCGGCGTGGCGCGGTGGTGAATATATAGCAGAGGTAGAAGCAGTCCTTGCAAACGCCGTGAGCAATCAACCTTCAGGCGGCTTCACGTTAGGACAGATTCAAGAGATAACGGTTGAAATTCAAAACAAACTGCGCCTGGACGGCATGATGCTGGCGCAAGTGTTTCTCCCCGAACAAACGATTACCGATAACATCGTTTGGATTCACATTATGGAAGGGAAAATGGGGCGGGTCGTTACCGAGGGTAACGGTCGCTATAAAGACACGCTTCTTAAGCGACCTTTAGAGCCATTGGCTGGTGGTGCAGTTGATAAGAAAAGTGTTGAAGAGGCCGTACTCATGTTACGGGATTACCCGGGTATCGCTGTCGCGGGCGTGTTTAGTCCCGGTGAAACACTGGGCACAACCAACTTAACCTTAAGCGTCCACGACGAAGACCCGTTTTCAGCGCAGATTTCAGCCGACAACCATGGCAGTGAGTTCACCGGTGAAAACCGGCTTCTGGCGTCTGCTCATTTAAACAACTTACTGGGACTGGCAGATCGCATTACGCTGAGTGCTTTGCAAACGTACAGTCCTGAAAATGGAACCTATGGCTCGGTGGCTTACACGTCACCTGTACTTTCGCCTACTACCCATTTACACGTGTCGTATGTTCAGAACGTTTTTGACGTTGGTGGTGGTTCACAAATCAACGCAACGAATATCGAAGGTGATACTCAGATTGCCCAAGTCGGTGTTTCCAAAATTCTAGAGCGAGGTCGTGAGCGCAACATTACAGCAAGCGTTAACCTGTTCTCGAAGCGAGCTACCGTAGAAGAGTCCTCTTCCGGGATTGTACAAGCCGAAGACAAATTATCTGTACTTGATTTCGGGGTGCAATACGATTCTGTCGACAAACGCTTTCGAGGTCTTAACAGAGCCTCTGTAGGTTTTTCGACGGGTTTGTCCGATTTCCTCGGCTCTTTGCCCGATAGTACAGTTGGTGAAAATTTGGGATCAAGCCGCGTAAACTCAGCCGGTACCTCAGCAGGTAGTGATTTCGTCAAGTGGTATGGCCAGTTTACGAGACTTCAGAGTCTCACAGAACATAGCGAGATTTTAGTTAGAACCAATGTCCAGTTCTCTGACGATTTACTGGTTTCCCTGGAGCAGTTTTCACTCGGTGGTCCGAACAGCGTTCGTGCCTACCCTCCTGCTGAATTTCTCGTTGATTCGGGGGGCTATGCATCCGTGGAATGGATTCTTGCAGCACCTGGATTTGCAGACAAGAGCGCCTTCGGTGGATTCAACTGGGGCGACGTTCTGCGGTTATCAGTTTTCTTCGACTACGCGGGCGGCTACCTGTCGGACCCGGCCTTTGGCGAACAGAAAACTCGAGACATAAGCGGCTACGGTCTGGGTGTGGATTTTCGTCTTCCCGGAACCTTCTGGATGCGACTTGACGTCGCTAAACCTAATAGTGGTCTGGACCCAAGCGACGGCGACGATCCTCAGGTTTACTTTAGTTTTAACTACTCTTTCTAAGCTACGGGACGATTTCCCCTCTTTTATTTGGTCGTTGCAAAGTTGAATTAAATTCCATGCAACGACGTCTGGAGACAAAAATGAACATGGACAAGAAAGTAACAAAAAGAGCAAATCGAAACGGCGCAGGTCGTCGGACAGATACAACTCGATTCTTTAACTTTTGCCGAAAGACGCTCGTTACCTGTTTTGTAGCGTCCTCAACCATAGCCGTTTACGGCGGGCCGCAGGACGGTGAGATTCGGTCCGGAAGCGGGGCAATTGACAACTCGCGCAGCAATACGACCATTATTCGCCAGCACTCTGATCGTCTGTCGATTGATTGGAGAACGTTTAATGTTGGTGCTAACGAAACTGTGATTTTTCAGCAGCCCTCGTCCTCGTCAACAGCGCTTAACAGGATTTTTGACCAAAACCCGAGTCAAATCTTCGGTGCCATTGACGCAAATGGCCAAATATTGTTGCTCAATCCAAACGGTATACTTTTTGGCGAATCGGCGCGTATTAACATTCAGAGTTTGGTGGCCAGTAGCCTCGAACTGTCGCTGGAAGACTTTAGGACGGGCAATTACGACTTGAGAGCGTTGGCGAATTCTAGCGGTGCACGCATAATTAACCGTGGTGAAATTACCGCTGGGCCCGGAGGCTCTGTCAGTCTTATCGGTGATTCGGTAAGTAATGAAGGGATAATTGTTGCTGAATACGGCCAGGTTAATTTGGTCGCCGGTCGCCAGGCAACTCTGAATTTTGAAGGTGACGGCATGTTGTTATTTGCCGTCGGAGAGCCCGTTGTCGAAAACGCTGAGGGCGTTGACTCGGCGGTAGCGAACCAAGGCCAGATTCTCGCCGACGGCGGTCAGGTGCTGCTGTCCGGGAACGCGGCAAAAGACGTATTCACAAGCGTAGTTAACAACGAAGGCACAATTCGAGCCTCACGTATTGATAACTCAGGCGGTATTATTCGGCTCATTGGTAACAGCGGCAGCAATTCTATCGTGTCGACATCCGGCACCCTCGACGTTAGCGGCAAAGGTGGCGCCGGTGGCTTGATTCAGATCAGTGGCGACAAAACCGGTGTGTTAGGTAACGCGACACTAACTGCATCTGGTGAGAACGGCGGCGGTACCATTCACGTTGGCGGCGGCATACAAGGCAACGACAGCTCAATTAGTAACGCAAGCTATACGTACGTTGGATCAGAGACAACCATTAATGCCGATGCCACAATGAACGGCAATGGTGGTGAAGTTGCTATATGGAGTGACGTGGCTACAGTTGTGCACGGTGACATTACTGCACGGGGCGGCGCGCTTGGTGGTAGTGGCGGATTCATTGAAACTTCGAGTAAGGGTGGCTTAGTCGTAACCGCTGTGCCTGACGTTTCAGCGTCAGTAGGGAATGGGGGCGAATGGCTGATTGATCCAATTAGCATCGAGATTGTTGCTGCCGCTGGTGTCAATGATTCCCTGGATGCTGATGACACAACCGCGCCGCCGGATACGATATTCACGAGTCTGGCGAACGCAGCAGGCGAAAACGCAGCTCAAATAGGCGTAGATCTTATTCAAGACGCGTTGCTGCTGGGGGACGTCACATTACTGACGGGTGCTGGTGTCGGCGACGGCGATATTACGCTTACCTTGGGCACGACTTTGGATTTCAATCTGGTTGATGCGAATACGCTCAATCTCACTGCCGATGGGGACATCTTCCTTAACGGCACCATATTGGATAGCGATCCAGATGTAGTTAATACGCTGAATCTTTCTCTTATTGCGGGCGGCGACATTTCTGTTGGCACGGGAGCCGTCGGCAGCGGAATTATTACTCTGAATGGCGGTATATTCGATACAACCAGTATCAACTTCACGAACAATGGTGACATCTTGGCAACCGGCGGCGTGGCGGTGCGGGCGGACACTAATTTCACAAACAACGGAGGTATAGATGCGGGTGCTGCAGTGCTCTCTATAACCGCGGGATTTGATGATGGAGGCTCCATTATTGAACTTGGTAATGTTGTGGGCGGTGTCGGAAGCGCCATAAACGGTGGTGCAGGAATGGATATCCTGGTCGGAGATGACATTGCCAATACGTGGGTCGTCAACGCAGCCGATGGCGGCACGTTGAATGGCCTTACGTTTTCGGCCATTAATTCCCTGCAGGGCGGTACTGACACCGATGCCTTTGGCGTTACCACAGGCGGTTCTCTTTCTGGCCAGATTAATGGGGCTGTGGGCGCTAACACGCTGGTTGTTGACGACGGCACGACCAACACCTGGGCTTTAACCGGAGCAGCTGCAGGCAGCGAAGACACCGTTGCCGGT
>QIGP01000317.1 GCA_003228965.1 Gammaproteobacteria bacterium | reverse complement strand
CGCTGCTGATTAACACGGCGCGTGGCGGACTGGTTGACAGCCAGGCGCTGGTCGACGCTCTGAGCCAGAACATCATCGGGGGCGCGGGCATCGACGTGCTCGAACACGAACCCCCCATGGAAGGCGACCCGCTGCTCGAAACGCAGGTGGCCAAACTCATTGTGACGCCACATATTGCCTGGGCTTCCGTACAGGCTCGTCAAAACGCGCTGGACAAGGTCTGTGAGAATATTGTTTCATTTATAGAAGACGGCGACCTGAACAGAGTGGTTTGAAAGAACGTCACTCGTACCGCACAATATGCACTATAGAAATTAGCGTAAAAATATTGACAATTCATAGTTACAAACTATAAATTGGCGCTATGAATTTGCGCACACTGAGATACCTGGTTGCTTTGGCCGAAGAGCAGCACTTTGGGCGTGCTGCTCAGGCCTGTTGCGTTAGCCAACCGACCTTAAGCGCTCAAATACGCAAGCTGGAAGATGAGCTTGGCAGTGAATTGATCGAACGTGGGCCCGGCCGATTTTTGCTAACGGACTTAGGAAGTGAAGTGGTTGAACGCGCGCGTTCGATTGTCCGCGAGGCCGACCAAATCAAAGAGCTCGCCCAACGCTCACACGATCCGATGGCCGGACGGCTTTCGATGGGCTTTATTCACACGCTTGGTCCCTATCTAATGCCGCATATCATGCCCGGGCTTCATGCACAGTTTCCTGAAATTCGCTGGCACCTCAGTGAATATCAGACTCACGAGCTTCTGGAGCGTTGTGTAAAAGGTACGCTCGATGTTGGCATCATGGCCTTGCCACACGGCGAAGAGCAAGAGGGCCTGCTACGCGCAGAACCTCTTTTTCGTGAACCGTTTGTCGCGGCACTGCCGCCCGGCCACGGCTTGGCCAAACGTAAAACTGTCACGACCGACGACCTGAGTCCCGAAGCGCTTTTGCTGCTGCAAGACGGGCATTGTTTAAGAGATCAGGCGCTGAGCGTTTGCGGTTTGGCGCAGCCACACAACCAGGAATTCACCGCGACCAGTTTGGAAACGCTTCGGCAAATGGTTGCGGCCGGCCTAGGCGTCACTTTGCTGCCGCAATTAGCGGTGCATGGTGCCCCGGCAACGGTACAAGCTGAAGCTCTGATGATTAAACCGTTCAAGAAGCCTGTTCCGTATCGTGAAATAGGCGCTGTGTGGCGTCACTCTAGTGCAAAGTCGCACGCCATTGAACAGGTGTGCGACACCATTAGTAAAATCATGAAAGCACTTATTTAACCTTATCGACTTCGATCAAGACCTGGAGACTTCTTGTGGATAGAACGTGGCTTACCAGTTACGACCCAAACGTTGCACATGACATAGATATGAGCGAATACGCATCGTTGCGCGACATTATTGAGTCCAGTTGCGAGCGTTTTAGCGGTAAACCTGCTTTTTCAAACATGGGCGCTTTGCTCACCTATGCCGATGTCGATCGGTTGAGTCACGCGTTCGGCGCGTACTTGCAACACGACCTTGGTCTTGCCAAAGGCACTCGTGTGGCCGTGATGATGCCTAATCTCTTGCAGTACCCCATCGCTGTATTTGGCATACTCCGCGCCGGCTGTGTTGTCGTTAATGTTAATCCTATGTACACGCCGCGTGAGTTACAACATCAGCTAAGCGATGCCGGTGTGAATACTATTGTGATCCTGGAAAACTTTGCCCACACGCTTGAATCTGTAATGGACAAGGTGCCGGTAGAAAACATTATTACTACCCAAATCGGGGATCAGCTTAAATTTCCTAAATCGATGATCACTAATTTTGTAGTGAAGCGTGTAAAGAAAATGGTGCCGCCGTTTGCATTGCCCGAAACTATTCAGTTCAAGGCGGCGCTCGACTTTGGCGCTGGCAAGACGCTAAAAGACGTGCCACTAGACCACTCTGACCTGGCGTTCTTGCAATACACCGGCGGGACTACCGGGGTTGCCAAAGGGGCTATGCTCAGTCACGGCAATCTGGTCGCGAACCTGTTGCAGTCGGCAGCCTGGATGGCTAATCAGGTCATGGAAGGTGAAGAAGTCATAATCACCGCGCTGCCGCTTTATCATATCTTCTCGTTGACAGCGAACTGCCTGACGTTCATGAAGTTCGGCGGTGAAAACGTTTTGATCACCAATCCTCGGGACTTTCCAGCCTTTGTCAATGAACTGGGCAAACATAAGTTTACGGCGTTTACCGGGGTGAACACCTTATTCAATGCGCTGTTGCAAACGCCTGGCTTCGATCAATTGGACTTTTCTCATTTGCGTCTGACGCTTGGGGGTGGCATGGCGGTGCAAAGAGCGGTGGCTGAAAAGTGGCAAAGCGTAACCGGCATTACGCTAATTGAAGCTTACGGATTGACTGAAACTTCGCCGGCGGCTTGCATTAATCCCATGAGCACGGTGAGTTACAGCGGGTCTATCGGCCTACCTATTTCTTCAACGTCGCTGTTTGTCATAGACGACGGCGGTAACGTGTTGCCGCAGGGAGAAATTGGAGAAATCTGTATTAGTGGGCCCCAGGTAATGCAAGGGTACTGGAATAAAGAAGAAGCAACTCGCGAAGTAATGACGTCAGATGGCGCCTTGCTTACCGGGGACATGGGTCGAATGGATGAGCGCGGATATACGTTCATCACCGATCGGAAAAAAGATATGATTTTAGTCTCAGGGTTTAATGTCTATCCGAACGAGCTTGAAGACGTTGCTGTGCTCCATCCTGGTGTATCTGAGGCTGCGGCCATTGGCATTCCAGACGAGAAGTCTGGTGAAGTTGTGAAATTGTTTGTGGTCTGCATTGACGAGACCTTGACTCCTGAGGCCGTAAAATCGCACTTTAAAGAGCATTTAACGGGATACAAGATTCCACGCATTATTGAATTTCGCGAAGAACTTCCTAAGACTAACGTTGGTAAAATATTACGTCGCGAACTGCGCGACGAAGAACTTGCCAAGTTGAAGCAATAGATCACTGGAGCAGAAAATGACGGCAGCTAAAAAAAAATCGGTAGCCAAACGTTTTCGCTTGTTACTGGAGGAGACGTCTCGACTGACCCGTTCGCGTGCCGATAGCGGCGAGCTTGGTGTTGGCGAAAAATTGTTGGCACAGTGGCAGTGTGCTCGTCTAACCTCGACGTACTCCGATTTGTCGGCGCAAAAGCGTTACCGTAAAGCCGTCGATTTTTTCCTGACAGACCTCTACGGTCCTTTGGATTTTTCGCAAAGAGACGACGACATCAAGCGCGTTTATCCTCTAATGGTCAACGTTCTATCCGCCGATGCCATCGATTCGCTGGGGAAAGGTTTAGAGCTCAACAGCATGTCAATTACGCTGGATACACAACTGCTCGAAGCGCTTGAAAACGAGTTTGGCCTCGATGCTGAACACGAACCCGGGGCTTTGGACTACGAAATGTACGCCGATGCCTATCGCGCCTGTGACAACTATGACGAGCGCGTGCGCCAGATTGATCTGATGGTCGAGGTTGGTGAGAGTCTGGAGCACGTGTCCCGCAAAAGACTCATACTCACGGCTGTGAAAGTGGCGCGCAAACCAGCGCAACTTGCAGGTTTCGGCGAACTGCAGAGTTTTATCGAACGCGGTTTAGCGGCGTTTAGAGCGATGGGGTCTGCCAACGAATTTTTAGCCACACTCCATAGCCGCGAAATGCGTCTGCTCGACGCGATTTACGCCTGTAAACCGCCACCGAAAGCGCTGAATATTTGCTAGGTTCTGTTGAAACCTCACTTCCAGGGTTTAGTGTTTATGTTGATACGTTTTCTTTAGCCGAGTAAGAAAGTCGCGCACATCGTTCAAGTGTCCATTCAACTACGTGATCGTTTAACGCCATTGCCAGGTGGCTGATGCCGGTCATATACATGTTCGTGGCTTTTTCGAAAGCGGCAGACTCTTGTGGCGATACGATATTATCGTGAGTTCCTACCAACGCTTCGAAAGCGGGCAACTCGTACTGCGCCTCGTCCTGCTCCAACTGATCGATCCAGACGCTTTCATGCCGCATTTGTTTTGTATTGCTCGCTGGCGAGAATTTTGCCAGAACGGTTCCTGAGTGAGGGGTTCCGAGAGTCACAACGCCCGCAACTTTAGCTCTGGCCGACTCATTGCGTAGTAGATGGCGGGTCGCAAGACCGCCCATGCTGTGCGCTACAACAAGGCAGCGGTCCTGGCAGGATGCGGTCAATAACTCGCCAATGCGCTGTTCAATAAACTCGGCATAGTCTTCAATGTTCCCGTGTATGGGAGTAAGGTTAATCGTGGCTACATGCGCGCCCCATCTTGGACGGAAGCGCGCTATGAAGCTGCGCCAAAAACCCGCGTTACACGCAAAGCCGTGAATGAAAATCACCGGCAAGTGAGCGGGGTTTGAGTATGTTGGTGCGAATCGGGTGGGTATTGATCGCAATGCCGCATATGAAAAAATATAGACGGCTGCATAGTATTCAGCGGCAACAACACTTAGTGCAAGCGACGTTGGCTGACGCGGCGTGCGAGCAATCACAAAGGTGAGCACAATGATTGCAAGCCGTACTAAAAGGGCGAGACCGATAACCTCGACAAACCAGTCGATGGGCCCCTCACGTCCGGAGTCGTGAACGAGCCACGTGTAGAGCAACAGTTCGGCAAATTGAATGGCGATCAACTTGTATCGAAGCATTTAGAAAACCTCCACGAGCGTATAAATGATCAAGCCCACTAACCCGCCCACCAGCGTGCCGTTAATACGAATAAATTGTAAGTCACGTCCGACCTGCAGCTCGACCCGGCGAGTAGTCAGGTCGGTATCCCACGATTTGACCGTATCGCTAATGACCGAACCGATCGATGCCCTGTGGTTGTCGAGCACGTTGAGTATGCCTGATCGAACCCAGTCGTTTACCTGTTTCTGCATCGGTTGGTCTTCTTGCAGGGCTTGGCCGAGTTTGGATATGGCCCGTTCCAGGCGCTCGCGCAATTTGGAGTCGGGCTGATTAGCCTGTTCGTTCACATACTGTTTGATGTCGTCCCAGCTTGCGGTGAGATAGTGCTGTACGGCTGGATGGTTGAGCAGGTCGGCTTTAATTTCTTCTCCCCGGCTGATCATGTCGGGATCTGACGCCAGTGACTCAGTCAATTCTTCCGTGGCCCGGTTAAAGCTGTGGCGGGCCGGGTGGTTGGGGTCGTCGCCAATTCGATTGAGCAGATGCGCTATTTCACCAAGAATTTTCTGGTAAATTTCTTCATCTACAAATTTAGGTAACCACCAAGGGCTTTGGTCTTTAATACGGTTACGAATGGAGTGCTGGTTGGCGTAAAGTTGCTGCCTTGCGATACGCACAGCGCTGTCGATAAGTTCCTGATGCCGGTTGGATGCAGTTAACGCACTTAGGACGCGGCTAATGAGTGGAGCCACCTGAATACTGCCCGACCCGGTGCGCAGGTTTTTTTCCAAAAAACTTCGCACCGAATCGTTATCGATAGAGTCCAGCAGCCAGTTAATGAGTTCACCCGCATCTTTGCTCAGACGGGAGGCGTTCGCAGGCTCCTGCATCCACTGCCCAATGCGCGTTGCAAAGTCCAATTCCTTCAGTTTGGGTTCAAGCACGTCTTTAGTCAGAAAGTTGCGTTCGACAAAACCCGCGAGGCTGTCGCCAATGCGATCTTTGTTATTTGGCACTATGGCGGTGTGCGGAATTGGAATGCCAAGCGGGTGGCGAAAGAGGGCGGTTACAGCGAACCAGTCGGCCAATGCACCGATCATGGCGGCTTCACTAAAGGCACGTACGTAGCCTAGCCAGGTAGGATTGTCGGGTACAAGCAGCGTAAGACAAAACACCACGGCCATAAGTAAGAACAGGCCTGTAGCAACCCTCTTCATGCGGGCCAGAGCTCGCGCTCGCTCTTGTTCAGCGGGCGTTAGCGCTTGAGAGATTTGGGTCACTTGGTCTCGATGGCAGCAAAGCTGTGCACGGCGGCCACGAGGTCCGTAACGCGCTCAGGGTCGACACCCGGGTGAATGCCGTGGCCAAGATTAAAGATGTGGCCGGGCCCGTTGCCGAAACTTTTCAGCACGCGATGACACTCGCGGGTGACTGTCCCGGTGTCTCCGTAGAGCACGCCCGGATCAAGGTTTCCTTGAAGGGCAACACGGTTACCGACGCGTTCTCGAGCTTGACCCAAGTCGCAGGTCCAATCGAGCCCAAGTCCGTCACACCCGGTGTCGGCCATCATTTCCAGCCAATGGCCACCGCCTTTGGTGAATAAGAGGACCGGCGTGTCGCGAGTTGTCGGGTCGGCTTTGAGCGCGGCCACGATGTGGCGCATGTAGACCAGAGAAAACTCTTTGTAACTGCTCGTGGAAAGGCTGCTGCCCCAGGTGTCGAACACCATTACCGCTTGCGCGCCAGCTTCAATTTGAGCGGCCAGGTAGGCGACGCTTGCGTTGGCAAGCTTGAGTAACAACGCGTGCATTAGCTGCGGTTGCTGAAACACCATGGCTTTGATGATGGAGAAGTTGCGGCTTGAGCCACCTTCAACCATGTAGGTGGCTACGGTCCAGGGGCTGCCGCAGAAGCCAATCAGAGGGACATTCTCCGGCAATTCTTTACGGATTAGACTAACTGCGTCTGTTACGTACCGCAGTTCGTCGCCAGGGTCTGGAATGATCAGGTCGTCTACTTCTTTTTGACTACGAATCGGGCGTTCAAACTTCGGGCCTTCGCCTGTTTCGAAATAGAGTCCAAGACCCATGGCGTCCGGGATGGTCAATATGTCTGAAAACAAAATCGAGGCATCCAGACCGAATCGATTTATGGGTTGTAGCGTCACTTCGCAAGCGAGCTCCGGGTTCGTCGCAAGTTGCATAAAAGAGCCGGCTTTCTTACGTATTGCGAGGTACTCGGGCAGGTAGCGGCCAGCCTGGCGCATTAGCCAAACAGGAGTGCGGGGAACGGGTTCGCGGCGTAGTGCTTTCATGAACAAGCTGTCATGGAGTGATTTGTTCATGAAGAAAAGGACTCGCTAATAGTAGTCTGAATGGCGTCGGCCGCCTGGCGCGGGTTAGCTGCGCTGCGTATTGGGCGGCCAACGACAATGTGGTCGGCACCATTCCTAAACGCTTGTGCAACGTCCACGACGCGTTTTTGATCGTCGTCGGGTCGATTTTCGACCGGACGAATGCCGGGTGTAATAACCAGCAGTTTGTGATCGATGTGTTCACGCAGCTTGGGCGCTTCAAGCCCGGACGAAACAACGCCGTCGCAGCCGCTTTCCAGAGCACGCCGGGCTCGCGACAGTACCAGCTGATCGATATCGCAGTCGAAGCCAAGGTCGTCCAGGTCACCACGGTCGAGGCTCGTAAGCGCTGTAACCGCAAGAATTTTTACATCTTCTTTGGCTTGTGCCGCCGCTTCCATAATGGACTGATTGCCATGGACAGTTGCGTAGGTGATACCTCGATCATTGAGTCCGCGGACTGCAGATGCCACGGTAGCGGGCACGTCGAAGAATTTAAGGTCGACAAAGACCTTTTTGTCGCGAGCTACCAACCAGTCCAGCAAACCAAAGTAGTCACCCGACGTCATTAGCTGAAGGCCCAGTTTATAGAAGGTAACTGCGTCTCCAAGTTCGGTCGCAAGTGCTTTGGCTTCGTCGACTTTACCCACGTCCATGGCGAAGATCAGGCGATCGGAATTGGCAATGTTCTTGGGGGTCATTCCAGGCTCCTGGCGGCAACAGCGTGTCAGGCGCTTATGCTACCACCGGAAGGTCCATTTAGCAGTCCAATCGATACGTCATTGAGCCCGAAGGGCGCGGCAATCTCCCAGGGTCAGGAGCAAATTTGTCGATGCCTGGTGAAGGCGTAGCGGTCAGTCATTCCGGCGATGTAATCGGCGACGATACGTGCCTGATGCATGCCCTGATCGATGTCTTCGTCGGTCGGGTTAATGGCCTCATGCGCAAACGATTCGGGCAGATTCACCGGATGCTTGTTCAAGGTATGGAACAGCTCCTTTACCACTGTGCGAGCG
>QIGP01000311.1 GCA_003228965.1 Gammaproteobacteria bacterium | reverse complement strand
ACTGGTCGGCAGTCAGGGACATTCCCATAGGTCTGGTTACTGGCACAAATGGCAAAACGACAACTGTACGTCTGACACAACGTATGTTGCGCGCTGCAGGATATACGGTCGGAATTAGCTCCACAGACTGGATAGGCGTCGATGACACGATCATTGATCGCGGCGACTATTCGGGACCGGGTGGCGCCAGAGCCGTGTTACGGCAAAACATTGACGTGGCGGTTCTTGAAACTGCTCGCGGGGGGTTACTTCGTCGTGGTCTTGGCATGCCTCGCGCGGATGCGGCTCTCATCACAAATGTCGCTGAAGATCATCTCGGAGATTTTGGTTCGGAAGATTTGTTTGAGCTGTTAAATTTAAAATGGATAGTCACGCAAGCTCTCGATAGAAATTCGGTAGCTATCTTGAACGCCGACGATCCGCTGCTTGTAGAGAAAGCGCAAACACTGCAAGCACCTGTATGCTGGTTTGGACTTGACGAACATCAAGCTAATATTACGCAGAACGTCTCAACAAAGTTACCCGCCGTAACCGTGAAAGACGAACACTTTTGTCGTTTCGACGGTAATGACTGGCACACTCTTTGCGGCATTGACGACGCTCCTATCACCGTGAACGGAACTGCCCTCCACAACGTTTCTAACGCGCTGGGCTCAATTGCATTGGCGCATTGCCTTGGCGCGAGTGACACCGCTATCACTCGTGGCTTGACGGAAATGCAACTTAACGATAATCCGGGGCGGTGTAATTTCTTCAGTATTAACGGCGTCGAAATTCTGCTTGATTTCGCGCATAACCCAAGCGCAATGCAGGCAATTTTTTCAATAGCCGCAAACCGCCCTGCTAACCGACGCTTCTTGTGCTTTGGTCAGGCTGGCGACCGTACAGATAACAACATTCGCGAGCTTGCACGGCACGCCTGGACCATTGGACTTGAGCACGTCTTTATTTCCGAATTAGCCGACTACCGCCGCGGTCGCGGTGCGAACGAAGTTTACGGTTTACTCCTTGAGGGTTTGAGATCCGGCGGCGCAGAACCCTCGCAAGTGTCGCACTACGACTACGAACGAGAGTCGCTTGAGCACGCCATAAACATGGCGCGATCTGGCGACCTGATTATCATGCTCGCACTCGCAGAAGCTACATCAATACTTGAGTGGCTAGCAGAACACGCCGACAAAACAGAATAACAGAGCACGGCCATTACCAGTCGTCGTCGACGCTCAATATAAACGAACGTCTTTGCGAGCGCGAGATGTTGATTCCAGCGTCATTGAACCCGAGATATTGATTCCAGCGTCATTGCGAGCCCGAAGGGCGTGGCAATCTCTCAACACTATCGAAAACTCTCTATGGTCGGCGTTTCAACAACCTGCCGGAGATTGCCGCGTCGCTGCGCTCCTCGCAATGACGTTAGTACTAGTACTAGTACTAGTCCAACTCCCCGCAGTCACGTTTAAGAATAAGCTCCAACACTGGCTCGCAGATCTACCGACCGTTGGTGTTCAGTCGTCTTTTGTATTCAACGGCAAAACATCACCAATGTGCACAGTTTCACCAATGGTCAATGACTCTACCGCCATCACCGTAGCCAAACTTGTTGTGAGCAAACACTCGTAGTCTACGCAAGCCGTTCCGGAACGCACCCCGTCGACCCATGCAGAAAGCATATTTTGCTGGCCTTTATCCTGTCCGCCCAACTTTTCGCTGGTCGACTTTATGCCGGAAGAATAGAAGCTGGCCTCTTTGAAATCGTTGATTACAGCCGACCGTCCTCCTCCGTGCACTTCAACATATTCCTTAGGCAACGCAGGTGAACCGTCCGCGGTGTAAACAATGTTCGCAACGCTGCCGTTGGCAAACGATAGTGATACGTTAAGGTTGTCATTGAGCAACGCCGATTTTTCAGGTTTTGCTGTTGCAAAAGCGTGTACCGAAACTACATTCGATGAGGTCAGTGCTGACGCCAGGTCAACAAAGTGACAGCCCTCGCCAATCATACGACCACCGCCCACAACAGGATCCTGAATCCAGTGGTTGCCTTGAATGCTTCCGGCGTTCACTCGAATGGAGACAACCAAAGGCGCGTTGACGTTGGCGAAAAAACGTTTGGTTGACAGAGTCAGTGGTGCAAATCTTCGATTAAAACCGACCATGACCTGTTGTTCAGGGTTAGACCGTGCCGCCGCGTCAACCAAGGCTAACTCATCAACATTCAATGCGAGCGGTTTTTCAACGTAGACGTGTTTCTTCGCCTTGAGTGCGTCTGCCACGGCACTGGCGTGAGAGTCGTGGCGTGTTGTGATCATGATGGCGTCTGAATCGTGCGCTAGTAGCTCCGAATAGTCAGCCGCGCAAAACCCAAAACCGAACTTTTCGGCAACGCCTTGTGCCGTGCGGCCACTGGCAGTTACTAATCCACGAAACTCGACGTTTCGATCTTGTTGTAATAGCGGAATCAGGCTGGCCGTTGCGTAATTACCCGCACCAAAAAATGAAACTCCCAGCGCCTTGTTATTTAAGGGTCGCGTATTGACCCTAATTCTTGGAGAGACAGCGCTAACCGTATCGGAGCCGGATTTATAATTGAGAACAATCCCAATGTAGGGCTCGGTTTTCTCTCCCTGGATTAACTTGTAGGCATCGGCAGCTGCATCGACGTCGAATCTGTGGGTAATCAGGCTTTTTAGGTCAAGACCTCCCTGGTCAATCAAGCCCAGAATGGATTCCATGTTGCGCTGTTCGGTAAAACGAACGTATCCGAAAGGGTAGTCGTTGCCCGACTCTTCGTAAAAAGGATCGTAACGGCCCGGGCCGTATGAGCGCGATATCACTACACTGATTTCTTTTTTGAAATAGTCTTCACGTGGAATGTCCATGCGCACGGCACCTACAACTACTACGCGACCTTTTTCGCGAGTTACCTGACCGCACAGTTCGATGGGTTGATTGCTGGACGTGCCTGCACACACCAACACACCGTCAACGCCACGCCCTGATGTTAGATCCAAACAACTTTGTACAATGTCCGACCCAGGTTCAAGACCAATAGCTCCATGTTCACCGGCAAGCTTGACCTGAGCGGCATCAAGATCGGTGCCCAGTACTTTGCAGCCGTTGGCGCGAAGAATTTGCACGCACATTTGACCGATTATCCCAAGACCAAGGACAAGAAAAGTTTCGCCAAGTTTTGGTTCGGCCAGACGTACGCCCTGCAAACCGATAGAGCCTAACGTGGTAAAAGCGGCCTCTTCGTCAGACACAGAATCGGGAACTTTAACGACAAGATTTCTGGGGACAGCGACAATTTCGGCGTGGTTAGCGTAGCCAACCCCACCGCAAGCTACCCGGTCACCAGGCTTGATACCTTCAACAAGACCACCCACGGCCAGCACGATACCCGCAGAACTGTATCCCAGTGGGCTCGGTGAATCGAGACGTGCACCAACAGTTTGAAACGTTTTCTTGAAACCGTCCGTACGCAGTTTTTTTAATACTTGTTTTACAAGATCGGGGCGCGCTTTGGCTTTTTGCAACAGGTTCTTGCGAGCCATATCAACGCTGGTCTTCTCCGTACCTGCACTAATTACGGAGGCCAAATTGCGTACCAGAACAAACTTGTCTCCAAGCCCTGGAACTGGAACATCCTTAACACTGATTACGCCATCGCGCAATGTCTGAGTGACTTGTTTCATTAACTCTTGCCCTTCCAGTTTTGTGTTATCCAACATGTTTCGATAAATACCAGCTTGCTGCAGTTTGGTGATTGTTTTGAGAATGCGTTCTTTGCTTATCCTGATTAGTTTTTGATAACCTTTTTCAGATGGTCACTTAGGCGCTCTCAGGGCCAGCGAACGTCCATGAATCGAATAATTACAGCGATTTTATGTGCCCGGAAGTATACTCAATTTTGCCCGGTAGCGGCCCGGAATACCTGTAAAATCTGGTTACTGAAAGCCACCCGTCACGTACCTTAATCGACCAACATTAGACTCCCGAAAGCCCATAAACTCACGAATCGCAAGCAGACGCGTGTGCTAGCTGTCATAATCAGACAGCACAGGAACGCAACAACGTGCGCGGTATTCGACTGTATGTTGAAAAAGAAAACGCCAGAGCCCAGTCCACCTACCTGTCGCTGCGTATGGATATGACCCACTACCTTCTGATGGAAGAAGAGTTTTAAGGGCCGTCAGACCGGCACGTCAACCTATAAATCACCGTTTATTTACCTGAGAACACCGCCATGTTAAACACCGGATCTGCAGCTCCTGATTTCACTCTGCCCGATCAGGACGGCAACGCCGTTACCCTGAGCAAGGTACTCAGCGACGGCCCCGTACTGTTGTATTTTTACCCGGCTGACTTCACGCCAGGGTGCACCAAAGAAGCCTGCATGCTTCGTGACGCTCACGCTGACATTCTCGATGTTGGGGTTACGGTAATCGGGGTTAGTGCCCAGGACGAAGGCAGTCACGCCAAATTCCAGCAGAAACACGATTTGCCGTTCACTCTACTGGCCGATACAAAACACAAAGTTGCCACATTGTACGAGGCGAACGGACTGTTTGGCATGACAAAACGCATTACGTATTTGATCAGTCAGGGCGGCACGATAGACGACGCGGTTAACGCCATGTTTCGAATTGGGGCACATGAAGAGCTTCTCAACGAAGCCCTGCAACGCTACGCTGATAGCTAGTAATAGCCAGGCAGGACCTTAATCGCCATTGAGTGCTACGACTTGGCTGAATGCATACTCTTGGAGTGTTCCCACAGTAATGACTACGACTTGTCATTCCGAGCGCGAAAGGGTCACGTCATTGCGCGCCCGAAGGGCGCGGCAATCGCCTAAAGTTACCGTGGCATAAATCGTGGAACCCGCACCAACCGGACAGAGATTGCCACACCCGCTTTGCGGGTTCAATGACGAGGAGTTGTTATTACACAGCCCCTTTAGCCCGCAACGCTCACAGTTACACGACGGTCATGCGGTCGGTTTCGGTGCTCCCATACAAATAGGCCTTGCCAGGTTCCAAGGTCACATCGCCCCTCCACTACCGGAATGGTGAGGTGCGTTTGGGTCAGCACTGAACGCACGTGCGACGGCATATCGTCGGGACCTTCCGCCGTGTGTACATAAATCGAATCGCCGTCGGGAGCGAGGCGCGACATGAATCGCTCCAGATCGTCCAGCACGTCGGCATCGGCATTTTCCGTAATAATCAGCGAAGCACTGGTGTGGTGAATAAACACGTGGCTCAAACCAGACTTCACGCCTGACCTGGCTACGAGTTTTTGCACATCCTGAGTGATTTCGACAAAGCCGCGTCCCCTGGTGCGCAGGGTAAGTTTTTGCTGCATCATAGCTCCAGTTTATCTGATTCGTGCCTAAAATGGCCGGTTTGCAGCTACGCATAAAGCCCTGAATAGCATTACTATCCAGGGCTTTCTATTTCAATAAATTAGCGTACTAATTTAAAGCAACTTCTAGCTTTAGTAGCGCCTTTCATCGACCACTGCTGGCCGCCCGGAAACCAGGGTGACGACATACAAGCGATCGTATTCTTCGTGCCCAAGGTTAGGTCGGGCGGTTTCTGCGCTTGATTCTGCGGGCCAGGCTTCCAGTATATCAACCAGGGCAGGCACCGTGTTGCTATGTCCCGCGATCACATGTGTTTTCCCTGCATCCGCTTCGAATATCGCCGAAATAAGATCTCGCGAATTTCGTGCATCGTACACCGCAACCGCAATACCACGCAGCCTGGCCAGCGGTGCAAGCGTCTGTCTTGTTCGTTCGTAATCCGACGACCACAATTTATCGATAGCTACGTTCTTAAGCTCTTGAGCCAACCGGTCAGCACGCTCAAAGCCAGCTTGGTTAAGTTCAGGATCGCGACTGCCATTGGCTTTCTCGGCGTGACGAACAAGGTAAATGGTAGTTTTTTCAATGGCTTCTACCAGTATTGAAGAATCACTTAGAGACGAGCACGCCACTAACAAAACTGAGCCTGCCAGCAAAAAGGTTCGGCCGATCCAGTGTTTAGTCACTCTTTTCATGCAACCCTCTGACATTTAACTAAAACCTTCCTGGTTGCAGTTCCAAAACAGTACCCGCTTATGTTTGATATAGCGACATAGCCGTAAAATAGTGAAGCTCTTAGCCTCCTGGACGGCCAGACTCATCATCGGAAACCACTGTATATTCTCCTTCTAATGCTTTGTTATTACTAGGCTTAGCATCATTTGCTTTAACGTCACCGGACGGCTCAAACGAATCACCTCCGCTCCCAGGCCATCCCGCCTGTCGGCGAGGAGCTCCAAAAAGTGCATTGGCCAACATCAACAACCCACCCACAACAAAGAACGTCATCACCACGAAAAAGCCGAAAAACAGCAAAAGACCCACGCCCCCCATGGCGAGCAAGGAGCCGATCACGGTACGGACCGGGTTCTGTTGGAAATTTCGGCCCCATATGTGACGCACCAGCGCCCAGGGACTACTTATCGGCTTCATAGACTATTGATTCTCCAAACTTCGTAGTCGTCGCAAATAGTAAGCGCTTAACTACCCTTATGTCACCCACCGGTCGCACACTCAAGATCAAATGGGTACACTGGTTGTTGCTGTACCTAAGACAATAATAATAACCTTTCGGTTCAAATCACTCCTCGGAGATTAACATGTTGAGTTATTTATCCCGGTCGGCGGCGTTTGCGCTGCTTGCCTTAGCCTCATCGCTATTCTATCCACCGGCGACTCTCGCAAATGAGTTCGCAAAAGAAGCCGTCAGAAGTGGCAACGAAGTTCTTGCTGACTACAATGACGCCGTCAAAACCAAATCCGGCAAAGAAGTACGCCGTATACAGGTTGTGTACAACTGGGACGAAGGCGCTACCTATACCCACACGTACGACAAGTCGGGGGCAAAAGCCGATACACAAGTAGTGTACGGGTCACCGAGCCCTTCAGACGCTGAAGTAGCTGAAGCTGTGGCCATTGTTGAAGCCTATCCCGACGTCATCACCATTAAACGACGCCAGGCTGGCATCACCATAGACGGCGGCTTTCCGTTTCGCTTAAGCAGCGGCGTTTGTGCACGCCCCGCCCGCTGCCTTCAGATGTTCTTGTTCGACGCTGAAAACGTGGTTCGCCACATGCTCGTTGACATGCGTACACGTACCATCGTCGACAGCGACTACATACCTCCTCAAAACCGGGAGGCAAACTAATGACCTCGCTCAAACTCTTTAAAGGTTCGTTACTGTCACTGGTCTCGCTGCTTGTCCTTGCCGCCTGGTCACCCTCAGCAGTCGCTGCAACTCCTGACTGCTCTAACTGGTCCAACTCCACACTGGTGAGCTTTCCTGAAGTTAATCCCGTTTGGGAAATGTGTGTCCGTCGCCCATCCCTTAGTCGCCCATCGCCTAACGGCTCCGGTGTAGAACTATTCGAAGTGATGTACAACGGCCACCTCGTCATGGAACGCGGCAATGTACCTCTGCTGAACGTTCAGTACGGCACCGGCGGCTGTGGCTGTTTTCGCGACTGGATGGACTCTGAGGCCGATTTCGACGCAACTTTGGATAGCTCGTGCCCCGGCAGTACGAACGGTATTTGTGAGGTGTCAAGTGACCCGATTACGATTTGCGATTGCGCTCCTAGTGACACCTGCGACGCCAACCCAAATAACGCCTGTAACGTCGACGTTGGTAACTACCGAGGCGTAGCTGTATATCGCACAGCTACCTCGATGTCTCTGACCTCTCACTCACGTGCAGGCTGGTACCGCTACACCATGAAGTGGATCTTCCACCTTGACGGCACTATTGAGCCCATCTTCAAGTTTGGCGCGACGCCCAATGGCTGTACTGACGCAAGTCACAACCACCACGGCTACTATCGTTTCGACTTCGATATCGCAGGCGCTGACGGTGACATCATTGAATCAGTTGGCACGGCGCTCTCAGGCATAGATAGTGACAACGACTCCGTTGACGACACTATCGACAACTGTACTGACATTGCAAACCCGGGCCAGCAAGACACCGACGGCGACGGCTTCGGAAACGCC
>QIGP01000381.1 GCA_003228965.1 Gammaproteobacteria bacterium | reverse complement strand
CATTGTCCAATATTCCCCACTGCTGCCTCCCGTAGGAGTCTGGGCCGTGTCTCAGTCCCAGTGTGGCTGATCGTCCTCTCAGACCAGCTACAGATCGTTGCCTTGGTGAGCTCTTACCTCACCAACAAGCTAATCCGGATTAGGCTCATCTTATAGCGCGAGGTCCGAAGATCCCCCGCTTTCCCCCGAAGGGCGTATGCGGTATTAGCACGAGTTTCCCCGTGTTGTCCCCCACTACAAGGCAGATTCCTAATTTGTACTCACCCGTCCGCCACTCGCCATCAAGGAGCAAGCTCCTCATGCTGCCGTTCGACTTGCATGTGTTAAGCATGCAGCCAGCGTTCAATCTGAGCCAGGATCAAACTCTTCACTTTATACTTCTGTATAACTTAAAGCTTTGAATCTGAATGTTGCTTCCTGTCTCTACTACTGTTTTAAGTAATTGAGTATAAGGTCGCTCGATTCAATATGCGTCCGCACATCGATACGAGCTCCCACACAAATTATCTGATTTAATTGTTAAAAAGCGTACCTAGCAACGGTGGCTAGGCGGCCAAAAAGTATAAACCAAGTGTGGTGGCATATGTAAGCCCCTACACACAAACAATTTCTACTTTCTGGTGCATTCCCCCCTGCTGTGCAGGACAAGGAAGGCGCAGTATAGGGACAATCGGAGTGACGTCAACAGCTATTTCAAAGAAATTTTCACATCTCCGAGACAAAGCTCGGGGTAAGATGAAAAAACATTGTAAATCAAAGAATTAGCGTCATTCTTGCGAAGCAACATTTATCCCATCTGGCCTTCGGTGGACTGGATCGGCGCAAAGGCGCGCAAACCGCCACCTAAAAAATGACCGACTTCGACCGGGTTGATACCTTGGTGTTTTGCAGGGCCGTGTAGCAACACACTTGCCTCACACAGATCAGGTCGCTGTCGCGCAATGTAAGCCATTGATTTTACTAATTTGAACATTATAACCACTTAAGAATGGCCACCTGAACATCTACTTGACCAAAGTAATCGCCGTGCCAGATGCCGCGGGATGCAGCAAGTGTCAACATTCTGCTGCTATCGAATTGCCCACTTCCCACCAAAGACACTCCGTTGGTGGGCACTACGATATCGTTTGGCGCCTGATCAAATACCTTATCCACCGCATTATCAGCAATGTATTTGGCAAAATTACCTTTCGGTTCGTAATTTGCGGCAATCGCATAGTGATTGCTGTTGTCGGGCGCGCCCTGCCCCAGCCTGAGCATAAGCTCGCCGTCCGGATTTTGTGCAACCAACCCGTCAAGTGCCACGAGTCCCGCATGCCCGATGACCTTCACCACAACAAGCAGCGCCTCGAGTATGTCGGATATCACTTGCACAGGGCCTGGTGGTGCAAAATCCAGCGCGCTCGTGTACCGGTCTATAAACGCGACCATATGGTCAGGATTGGCAAGTAGCGTTCCCTGGTTCGGCGTCGCTACAAAAATGGTTTTACCTACGCTCACCTGACTGATATCGGCGTTACCGAACTCGCCCGCCAGTGAGCGCGCCACAAGGCCGCCGCGACTGTGACACACAATATCAATATCGAGCCGCTTGTCCGTTAAATGTTGCGTCGCGTGCTCTACAAACACCCGCACATTTTCGTCGGGTGACACTGACACCGTAGGATGGTCAAACGCGAAAATCCGGCCTTCGTACTTTTCCTCAAGCGCTACAACAGTTTCTTGCGACAAATTACCAAATGCAGAGTGAGTTGAGCTGAACGTGCCGTGCACAAACAACAAAGCCCTGCCTTGAGTCAACGACTCCCATTGCACACCGGTGAGCGAGTCGGCAACTTTAGTGTTGTAGTTGTCGCGGTTAAACGTACGCACAGTATACGGACGATTCTTGCTTTCCCATCGATGGGCAAAAAACTTCACGCCCGGACCCAACACCAAATCTGCGATGGGATACACCAACACGCGAAGAATGCGTTTGCCGATGGCGCCAATAAAGCCACGTGTTTCGTGCGTTGTGTGAGTCGGTTCCGAAGTGACTGGCTGCCGGATGACAAATTTTCGCGTAGCGCCGCCTCGTGTCTCTGCCGTATTTACCCGATCTTCGGGATAGCTCCAGGTAACCACCCCGTCATCAATCACCATCACCACAATCTCGTCGTCCGGCCCAAGATCGGGCACTTCAAGCACCATGCCTGGCGATCCATCCATAGTGCGTGTTTCAAGAATCTCGGCGGCCGCCACGGGCGCAACGCTGACATCCAGCTCGATCACCTTGATTTCGCTGATATCAAGACGCTCAAACGCTTCATCGAGAAACGGCTCGGCCTGTTCCAGACCACCCTGTCTGGTGGCATTTTCGGTACCTGCATGCGCCACAGCCGTCCCTTTAACGCCGGGCGCGGTCAACGTGTAGCCGCCACCCAATTCAACTCGTGTTGATGATCCGTCTAAAAATTCCATGCTCTCAATCTCCTGGTGAATTCGACTTCAAACGCAAGTCGGGATGCGCGTATAAAACGTACGACATAAAAGTAGAAGCGGGTTTTTTGGGTTTGCCGGCAGCTGAATCACTAGCCTCAGAAATTTGCGCGTCAACTGGTGTTACCGCGTTATCGTCGTCACTATCGAACTCCAGTTCCAACAACATACCGGCTCGTAGTTGCCGCAGCGCCTCGCCAACCGTGACGTTTTCTTCAAGCGTCTTTTGGTAAAAACCCAGAGCAAATTGACGAGCATCCGTGTCGTTTACCGCCCAAAGCGGCGCCATAAACCCACTAAAGCCCTGCTTGATAAACGCGCCCGCAAACCCACCGTAGCCGCCAAGGCTTTGAGTAGACGCCCCAACCTCGCAAGCATTCATAAACGCGAACGGGCGGGTTAACTTGCCAATACGGTTCCCCTCAGCCCACACAGGATCAAAGCGCGTATTGTCGTTTAGGATAATGCCGTTCTCGTGCGGTCGGGACGGATCAAACTTACCGTGGCAGGCAAAATGCATGAGCGAGACGTCAACCTTTTGACCGTTATCCTGCACATCGTTTTCAAGCAGCGTGAATATGTCGTCTTCAACCGCATTCAGTTCGATACCATTGTATTTCCTCAGCAGCGTTTCGCCTTCTTTGGTTGCCTCAGGCAATGGTCGAATACCGTTTTTAGCTAAATAGTCACCCACAATTACGGCCATTTTATCGGGGCGTACTTTGACGGGAGGCGGCAACCTTGGATGCTCGTTGTCTACGTGATCAGATGCCATTGAAAGCCAGCGACCTATGACTACGTGGGCGCACAGAAAACTGGGTAACGACGGATCAAGTAGCGACTCATCCAAACAATCGTTTTCGAGATAGGCAAGTTCCCAAGGAATATAAGGGTCTGTGCTAACCAGGAGTATTCTCGGTACTTTTCCAGGCTCGAGTGCTTTCCATACTGCCGACAAAGCCTGCCAAAAGTTTTTGGGTATGTGATTGTAAATCTGGCGCCCTGACCCTCGCATATATTGCAGTAACGCTCGTTTATGGTCGCGCCCAGGCACGTCCTTAAGCAACATGACCGAAAAGGACTGACTATTGTGATGCCCAAGCTTAATATCGACCTGCTGCTTCAAAGACTCGTCAAGCGGGTGTGGTGACTGCAACGTCCAGGCCAAATACCCGCTTTGATTAGCCTCATTAACAAACACGGTCAAATCTGGAGGATCGTGATCAACTCCTTCGCTCATTCGCGTAGAGCCACCGCTTAGCTTCTCGTCGGGAGTGGCCCCCACAGCCACTTCCTGGAAAGCATCGCCAACCGGGTTACCTTTGTAAAAGAACTGCACGTGAATGGTTTGCACTGACGGCTTACTGAGAACATCCGTTGGGGTCAGCTTGAAGGTCTCTTTTGAATTCGCATAGTCTTTGCGGTCAACGGAAAATTTTCTCAAAGAACTTCCGTCTACGGTAAAGCCTGGCGCCGACAGAAGCATATGCAAGGTAAATGTGGACGCTTCAGTCACACCCCGCAAAGCAATCGAAGCCGCCCCTCTTGCTTCAGCTATTTCCCTGGTTAACGACACCACAAAGTCAAAGGGCAAATTAATGTCAACACGATCAGGAGCATCAATTTTTGGGTATACCACGTCGTCCTTTACCGTCCCGGCACTTCCGCGAGAACTTCCAGGCTCATTTGAGTAAGTTTTGCCCCCTTCGTAACCAGGATAAGACTCTTCTGCATCGTCAGGTGGTTCGACCGACGCTTCGTCACTGTCACGCGGGTTCTCGGGCAAACCTGTCGGCGGCGGCTCGCTGCCTGCACTTTGGTGCGGCGGGCCGTGGGTCGAAGCATCAGGTTCAGGGGCTGATGCATTGGGCTGCTCGGGTGAAGTGCTTGCACTACCTCGAGTGCCACCACTGTCACTGTGTCCGGTGGAAGTCATTTGTTTCCCAACCGCATCAACCAACACTTCGAGCAAACTACCGCTGGAAGACGAATCTTTTCCTATGCCCCCGAGCAATTCGCCCAAATCACCCGACGACTCCGCCTTGTCCTTATTCTTACCCAATATCGACCTGCACACCCGAGCGAAAACGCTATCTTTTTCTTCACTGCGACCGGGGCGTGACTGGGACTGCGTACTCAGCTTACCGTCCAATATGGCTCGAGCCAGCTTGCGCCTGGTTTCCTCGTCCATCCGGGTAACTAATTCTTCAGCCGTTAGTTTATTGCTCGGCTCTTCCCTGGCGACCGTCGCTTCGATGGCCGGTGCCTGGTTACTCGATTCGTCGCGAGTCAACACGCCTATCATTTGGCGGCCATTAACCAACACTCCGGACACGGTACGGAGGTTTTCGGAGCTAGTGGTTCGTTGGTCGTAAGCGTTTCGCGCCTGCGAATTTTTGAGCCCAAGAGCGGTAGCGATTGGGGTTTGAGCGCCCTTGCCAAACGACCGCTCGACTCCATCACACGCTTCAATAATCTCGGCTTTTGTGTGGCTAAACCAACAGAACTTAAGCTCGTTGCGCGTGCGAATTACAACGTAGGCGTCGTTTCCAAACGGCTCAAGCCGCGCTAACGCTCCCTCCGTTGTCATCCAACCGTCAAGTAATACCGCATTGTGTAGCACTCAGCTTCTCCTTATCGTGTCAGTCCACCGTAACCAGCGTAATCACCACGCGCCTGTTGGCCCGCTGAAATTTAGCCGTTCGCGGCACCAACAGCTGGCGTTCTCCAGCACTTGCGACTGCCAGACTCGACACCGGAACACCTGGCGCCTCCAACTCCGCGGCCACGGCCATCGCTCTGCGCATGCCGACCCGCTCATTAGCAGAAGAGCTACCAGCCGCATCGGTATGGCCCGTTAACTTCAAAATCAGATTCTGGCGCTCCCCTACCCAGACCGCCAACTCTGCCAATTTCGGCCGTATTCCAGGCGGTACCTGCGCACTGCCAAACGCAAAATTAACCACGGCTACTTCAGGATGAAACAACTCCAGAACCGTCGAACGCTCTTCGGCTAACGTTTCGGCGTTGGCAAGTGGCGACGAAGCCCAACGTTCGCCTACCGATCTTACTTCTATCAACTTAGCGTCAACTCCGGTAAGCACGAGCGCGGCTTCAACGGCCTCGGCACGTCGGGTCGCAAGATTCCTGTTATAAGAGTCACTGCCCCGAGCATCTGCCCGCCCGGTTACCCGAATACGCGCGGGTGTCCCCAGTGCACTTAGTTGCGCAGCAACTGTTGCGATTCGCTGCCTCGCGTCGGCACTGATCAAGACACTATCCGTTCCAAACGACACCAGAGCTTGAGATTGACTGCTATCCGTTGAACCGCTCAAACCCTCGTCAGGCCCAGTATTTCCTGCAGGTTCCGGATCTGACTTTTGCAGTTCAAAAATTTGTTCCAGACGCAGCAGTGCGTGGGCCTGGAGAGACATCCAATCCGATGGCGCAGCAAATACAGTGGCTGTGCCGAGAATGAAGCGATAGGCTTCTTTTGCCTGGTCGTAGTATCCGCTGACAAACAAGTTATCCGCTTTCACAGCTTGTGAGAAAAGCCCCAACGCCAGAACGGCTTGAATGTCAGCTTCCACCACGCCTGGCCTCGCGCTCGCCGCAGCTTCCAGCGCAGATTCAGCTATGCGCCACTGCTGATTTTCAGCGGCCTGGAACGCGTTGACTCTGGCCTTTGCATAGCCCAAACCGGACGATGAATCGCGTGTAGCTGGCGCACTGACCAGATTACGCGTGCCAATTGAAACACTCGCGTCATCGGATAGTAAGCGGCGTAAAGAATCAAACCGATTAAACGCACTTTGCCAATCTCCTTTAAGCAGCTCCTGCTCGGCCTTAACCTGTTGTTCAACAATCGAGCTGGTTTCTTCAATATATTCAACATCGTCTTTCAACCAGGACTCAGATGAAAGGCGCTCAATACTGTGCAGGGTTTGCCGGGCCTCTTCCCAAGAGCCTGCATCAAATTCACTGCGTGCTTTTTGCATGAGCGCAACCAGCTCAGATGCACTCTGAGCGCGCACCAAAACTTCAGGGTCGCAACCTCCAGGCTCGCATTCGGCCACCACCTGCTGCACTGCTGCGGTTGCCTGGGTTAACCTGGCGTCCTGAATCACAGTCTGAACGGATGACAATTTCTCTAACATCTCGGTTTCGCGGTTAATCTTGAAAACAAACGTTGCGGCCGCAATAAGCGCCAACGCCACAACGGCAATGAGCGTCGGTACAAGCCAGGCTGGCCGCTCGTTTGGTACCTCTGGTGGGCTCACTACTTGTTTGAACAAGCGTCCATCGTTGCCATTCATATAAAGAGCGGGCGTTATAAACTCAACCGCGACAGCATCTTTCTCGTGAGCGTGGATTCGATTGCGTCCAAGCGAAACGGCCGCGTCCACCGACTCGCCCTGCTGCAGCGCTGGATAAAAGCCCTCAACAAACGCTATGGCTGCTGCATTGCTGATGGGATACTGCATGGCCACAACAAAGCGGGCGCAATTTGTTTTAAGCAGACTTTCCGCTACACCACTGAAGTTACCCGAACCTCCCACTGCCCCCTCGCACGAATTCAACAAGAAAAGCTCCGGACGGCGATCTCGCATCATCACGACAAGATCACTTGCACTAACTTTAACGGTAGCGTCCGGATTTTCTTGGCCATGCAGATGCAAATAGCCAACGCCGTCGCTGTAACTACCGTGACCGATGAAATGAACGATGTGTGGTCGCGAACGCTCCAACGCGTTAATCACATCCTCTTTAGTCGCATTGATCACAGGGTCTTGCCAATCGAACTTGAACTGCCGCTCGCTGCCATCAAAGCGTGCCCAGCTATCTTCGAGCCGGCTTGCAACGCCGAGCAGTTCCTCGTTAACCATCACCTGATTACCAGGATCAGGCGACGCGGCCACGATAAGCACTCTGACCTGCTCGGGCTCGGGGCGGCTCTGCAGACCCGCCAAACCTCGAACTGTACGCACGATGTTTAGCTTACGGCTATCACCAAGATGCTCCCTGGGTGGCCCGGGCTGGCACAATGCTTCCCAAGGTATGTCGCTGTACCGAGCAACATCCCTGTTTTCGAAACACAAACGAATGGGCAGATCTACGTCGCGGCCATGTTGTTGTGCGGCAGAAAATCCAGCAAGCATTTTTTCATTGCCAAATAGTTGGTTATATAATTGAACGCCAAAGGTTTCTAGCTGAACCTTAGTGGCATAGAACGGCAGCGCACTACGAATGGTATTTGCATCAACACCACTGCGCCTTGCATTCGATTCAGGCGAATTAATGGAATCGTCGAAAACAAGAAAGGAAGGATCTAGCGAGACAGCTTCATCGGTGACCTGTGCAATATCAGCTCCTGCGAAATCGAGAAGCGCAGTCGCGCCATCGCTCGAGTCTCGAACGATAATACTGAAATGAACTGAATCGCCGAAATTATTCATATATCCTGGCTAACAGTGAGCGCCTACGACCTGGTACGATGAAGTTGACAATCAAATTTGCCATTATTCTCGACAAATTTTTTACGCCTCGATCAATCCGACATCAGTGTGCCAGTTTCGGCTCAAACTCCCGATAGCAAACCACCTCAA
>QIGP01000062.1 GCA_003228965.1 Gammaproteobacteria bacterium | reverse complement strand
GACGTTGAAGTGAACGACGACACCGGCGAAACCGGCGCGACGCAAACTCAAAGCGAAACTTCACTGGCCGTCAGTGAAACCACGGGCACTATCTGTTCAGGCTATAACGACGCCTTTAGTGGTGTAACTGCAGGCGGTGGCTTCACCGGCTTTTCGCGCTCCACCGACAACGGTGTGTCATTTACTGACAACGGCGCCTTCGACGCCAACAGCTTCGGCGACCCAAGCATGACCTGGCGAAAAGCAGACGGTAATTTTTACCTCGCAACTCTGCACAGCGACGGCCTTGGCGTATATCGCTCAACCGACGACTGTCAAACGTTTACGCTAAACTCACTCGGCCACGTTGGCGGCTCAGACGACAAAGAACTTCTGGCCATCGACAATACGCTCAGCAGCGATTACTACGGTCGTATGCACCTGGTGTGGATTAACTTCGACGACGCTCGCATTTACGCTACGTACAGTGACGACGCCATTAACTGGTCAACGCCTGTTGCGCTAAGTGACGTAGGCAGCTCGACCCAGGGTGCCTACCCAATCATCACTACCGATGGTCGACTGTACGTGGCCTGGGTTCGCTGGAACCCGTTCTTCAGTGGTCCAATGGACATTGAGGTTGCCCGTTCCGATGACGGCGGCGACTCGTTCACTCGGCTTACCAACCCGCTGACTTCAGGCATTAGCCCGTATCAAGCAGGTCCTACCGCAAGCTGTGGCCGTCCTGCTTTGAACGGTAACATTCGCTACTTGTCTTCACCTCAAATTGCGGTGACACCAAACGGTGATTTGCACGTGGTTTATACCCGCGACCCCGATGCTCGTGACGTTGGCGACGTAATTGACGTGTACTACCGCCGTTCAACCGACATGGGTGCCACGTGGTTGCCCGAAATTCGCGTCAACGACGACGCAACAACCACCGACCAGTTCTTCCCAAGTCTCAGTGCTGGCCCAACAGGGCGCATTGTAGTGGCGTGGTACGACCGACGTCTCGACAGCAACAATCTGTTCACTGATTACTATGCAGCTATGTCGGAAGACGGCGGCGCATCATTTGGTCCTAACGAACGTATTAGTGATGAATCATCACCTATTTACATCGACCCAGGTCTGGCCGCTTGCTACCACGGCGACTACGACCAACAGTTGCAAACCGCTACATCCGTGTTCTTGCAATGGGCGGATGACCGTAAAGTAAACAGTGGCCACAACGATCCTAACGTCTACTTCGACGAAAACGTCTTTGAACCGGACTTCTTTCTCACCAGCACCAACTCGATTCAAGACGTCTGTGCACCTACTTCAGCTACGTACGGTATTGAAGTTGGGCAAGCTCTGGGCTTCAGCGACCCGGTAACTCTGAGCGCGTCTGGTATACCAGCAGGTATGACTGCAACGTTCAGCACAAATCCAGTGACGCCAGCCGGCACCTCAACGCTTACCGTAGGCAACACAGCCGCGGGTCCCGCCGGAACTTATAACGTCGACGTCACCGGTACTTCAGGAACGAAATCAAGGGCAGCTCAACTGGTTCTTAGCGTGTCAACTCAGGCTCCGAACACGGTAGCTCTGGTTTCTCCTGCAAACGGTGCACTCGAACAGTCTTCTTCACCGACTTTCACTTGGGCGGCAAGCGCACAGGCTGCGACGTACACTATCGAAATCGCCTCCGATGCTGATTTCAACAATCTGATTGCAGCTGACCAGGTCACCGGTACAAGCTACACCCTACAGGCAAGTTTAGCGCCGCTTACCACCTACTACTGGCGTGTAAGCGCTAGCAACGCGTGTGGTAACAACACTCCTTCAGCCGTATCTTCTTTCACCACACAGAACATTGTCTGTGTCGTGTCTGGTGCGGCCATTCCGGAGAACAACACGGTCGGTCTCGACAGTTCTGCGAATATTGCGCTAGGTGGTGAACTGACTGACTTGAACGTAAGCATCGATGCAACTCACACCTATGTGGGTGACCTGATCTTCACGTTGACACACACCGACACCGGAACCAGTGTTGTCATGATCGATCGCCCAGGCTTCCCGGCCTCTACGTTTGGTTGCAGCAATAACGACGTCGATGCCACGATGGACGACGCTGGTGCTCTACCTGTTGAAACAGAATGTGCTCCAGCACCTGCGCTTACCGGCTCTTTGATTCCTGAAAACCCGCTGTCCGGGTTTAACGGCGAAGACCTGGCTGGCACATGGACGCTCAACGTCAGCGACAACGCAGGCGGCGATACGGGTACGCTAAACGAATGGTGTCTGGTGCCAGCTATTGCTGATACCGTTGTAGACAGCGACGGTGACGGCGTGACTGACGACATTGACAACTGTTCTGCAGTAGCCAACGTCGATCAGCGCGACACCAATGGTGACGGTTTCGGTAACATCTGCGATCCGGACCTTGATAACAACGGCGTCGTTAACTTCCTGGACATTACCGCCTGGACCGCAACCTTTAACACCGCTTGCGGCGATGTCGATGAAGATTTGAACGGTGACGGAGTCTGTAACTTCGCCGACTACTCAATCTTCCCTGGGTTCTTCCTGCTACCTCCAGGACCTGGCGCCACTAACTAACAGTAGTCCTTCTAACCAAGAAGACCTGTTAAACCAGGTACCAGGAAAGCCCCGTTTCGGCGGGGTTTTCTTGTGCGTGCGAGAGCGACAAAGGACGAATGGCAAGATCGTGAGGTACGCAGCTTGTGTACTCACTAAACTCTGCGTACGCTCTTCTTTTCTTACATGCCACGTACGCTTTCATATGACGCCAAAACACATTTTACGCACTACGCTGAGCCTCCTTATGTGTGCCGGCATCACAAGCGCCTGTACATCTACTGGCCAGTCTTTGGTCGAGAATGTACAGCTCCCGGACCCTCTCGAAGCAGGCTGGAAAGGCACGCCCGTATGCGAGCAGCTTGAACTTACTTTGACGCAAAGAGTGCTTAAGTGCACGTTCCCACCGGGAGTCGGCCACGAAAAGCATTTTCACGCGCCACATGTGGGTTACGCACTTTCAGGCGGTAGCATGCAACTGCACGACGAAAGCGGCACGCGCGTAGTTAACCTTGCAACGGGCAGTCACTACACAAGCGACGGTACCAAGTGGCACGAAGTATTAAACGTGGGTTCTACTACGGTGCAATATTTGATTATCGAGTTACTATAGAGCACAACAGATTTCCGCTCTATCTTTGACACCAGTACTTCACACCCTCTTCCTCCAGAAAATCCTCTGCATCCGCACCACGCAACATGGCAAGAGTGGATAGCATGCCTGCCTGAGTACAGGTAGTACCCAATACCGTGATGGAGCGAGGAGCGTTCTCAACAGGCCAGCCTGTAAGAGGATTCAAGATGTGAGAATACCGGCGACCGTGTGCAAACAGATATCGATTGGCATCGCCACTGGTCGCGAGCGCCCCATCTGCCAGGGCCACACGCCGTTCACTGCCAGCAATGCCCACTTTCCAGGCACTGTCTTCGGCTCGAGATCTACTCAAAGCAAGATCGCCTCCGAAATTAACCAGGCAGCTCGAATCACATGATTCGCGCAACATATTAGCCACACGATCGACCGCATACTCTTTACCGATGCCACCCAAATCAAGCTGCATACCCTTCGGTAGCCTAATCATGGGAGCGTTCCATTGAATGTGCTCCAGCCCTATTAACGGCAAGAGCGCGGCGACTGAATTTGTAGCAGGAAGATTGGACGAGCCGTCAAACGTCCAGGCTTTGCGCAGCACGCCTGACGTAATGTCAAACAAGCCGTTGGACAGCGTATGCATAACGAACGCGAACTCGATCAAACCAACAGTTTCACGGTCGAGTTCAACCGCATCAGTTTCACACAAATTTACGCGGTGGATGATATTTCCAGGTAGGTACCGGCTGAACTTTTGTTCGATTCGCCAAGCTTCGTTGGAGGCAATTTGGGCAATGTTTTCTACGTCAGCCTGACCAGCGCTTTCTACCAGCACTTCACAGGGGCCGCCCATAGCTTTGAAACTAACCGACCAGTGATCTTCCCTTGCTTCGAATACGGGTGACATATGAGTATGAGTCACTTTGCTGCACCCGCAACCCAGGCACATATACACCATTCACCAAATTTTGTTTCACCCGTCATGCTTTGCAACAAGAAAATTAGTTAGTAAAACGTGCGCGTATGAACGTGAACGTGTTGTCCTGTCAGACCAAACAAGTGTTTGCCCACATAATTTAAGTTGAACCCTGGTTAGAGACCAAACTTGTAACTGAACTGTGCAATGATCGCATCAAGATCCGGGTATTGCACGCGGTTCGCCTGATTTCCAATTATTTGATCGCCTGGAATGTTTCCTTGTTGTGAATAGTATTCCAGTCGAACACTCCACTGATTTCCAGAGGTACGCTTTCCGCCTACTTTGGCGCCCACCGTAAACGCATCAAATTCGCCAAGGCGATAATCTGATGATGCAAATTGTGGAAGAGCGACCTCGTCGATAAGGCTGCTTTGATAGAAATCGGCGGCCGTTTGCGAATAGAGACGGACGTGTGGCTCAAGGTAAAACTGATTGAATGGTATGCGATAGCGTACGTCGAGAGTATGAGAATCGATTTCCCAGTCGTCTGTCATAAATCGGTAAGACGCGTCTAGCACCTTGCCGTTACGGTAGTACTTCATTTGACCGAAAAGGCTGTGTTTCGTCCGTGAATCGGGACGACTTTCAAAGCGATATAAATGACTCGGACCAACACCCGTAGTGGTAACTGGAATTGTGTCGCCGGTAACGCCGTCGACAACGCTAATGATTTTGTAAGGATCGTTAAGGTATCCGGACGAGTCGCTATAGGAATAGTTCACCTGAACAATCAGGTTTTTGTTAATCACCTGAGAAACACCCAGTAGAAGATCAACGATATCTTTGTCCTGATCGGAAGCGACGCGCGTATCCAATTCACCAACCAGTCCCATTTGGGCAAGACCTACGGGCGCACCACCGACCGGGTCCCGAGTATCGGCTGCGAAAGCTACGCCCGCGCTGACAGTCGTATTGTTCTTGTTGAAGTTCCGGGCAAGCGAGAAGTTAGCGCCCAAATGAAGATAGTCGTATTCTTTAGAGCCGCTAAATCCTGCGCCAAACAAGTAGTTCTCACCCAGAGGCTGGCTCCAACCTGCGGTTACAGCAACGCGAGTATCCAAAAACGTATCGTCCAGCGGAGTGACACCGGCTTCGGTTGTGTAGACAGCGTTACCGGAAGGCGAGGTGAATGTTTGGGGTGTGTCCAGAGCAATAGCGCCGCTTGCAGAAGCTCCTGTCAGAGAGTCTACCGTGAGACTTAAACTCAAATTGCGTTCGTCAGAGAACCTCCGCTTGCCGTAAATCGTCAAACTCAAGTCTTGAACGCGATCGTCAGATTCACCGTAGTAAAGAAGAGATGTGTTTATATCCCAAACCGGTGGCGCTTCCTGTGCGTTCGCGATGTGAGCGCCGGACAAACCCAGCAACGAACAGGCCGTCACTGCAAGCTTGGAAGCGACGCTTTCTTTGCGTCTGGTGTCTTGCATAGTTGTAGCGTCGCGTGTTGATCCGTTGCTATCAGTTGCAGCCACAGCCACCACCTCCAAATCCACGCCCGCCGGAGCTTGCTTCTTTACTAAAATAAATGTGGTCGTCCGTAGCCGCTTCCACCGGGTCCGTAACCAGCTGCATTTCGGGTTTTGCCAGCACATCGCGCTCCCAAGGTTCCACACCCATGGTCGTACACGCGGTTGAACTCATCAAAATCGCAACCAATAGAATCAGACGCTTCATTTACATCACCTGCTTTGAGTGGCTGGAGTGTTCGCGAGCGCTTCGCGCAACGTGGTTTCGTATTTGTTCATGTACTTGGTTTTAAAGCCTGCATGCTGCGACAGAACTTTGCCATCACGGCCAATAATGACTGAGCTAGGCATACCCTGAATGTCGTAATGGGAAGCAAGTGTGCCTTCGCTATCAAAAACAACTTCAAACCGCGCGGGGTATTTTTCCAAAAAAGCATCGGCTTCAGAACGCTCGGCATCTACGTTAACGCCAATGATTTGAAGACCTGCGTCTGCGTACTTGTCCTGCATCGCGTTTAGCCAGGGGAAGGAATCGCGACAAGGGCCACACCAGGAGGCCCAAAAATCCAGCACAACAACCTGACCTTCGTAGTCGTCAAGATTCAAGAGTGACGGGTTTTCGTGAACCGCGTCCGCTGTAATAGCCGACGCCATTAATATCGCAAAAGCGATAAGTAGAAAACGAATTTGCAGCATGGTTTATTGAGCACTCGTTGGGAGACACGCATTATGACTGCGATAGTCACAATTAGTGCCGGAATCTTTAACTACCAAGTCCTTTGTCGCAAGTCTTATTTTGTAAAAGCGAATGGAGGTTTAATTACGAATATTCCTCAGCAATTATGGTTATTTCAAAGTTCGAAACAGAGGTTTGGCCACACCGTCAGCACTTCTTTGGTGCGACGCAATATGAACTTGTAGCCTGGATGCGCAAACTCTGCCCACTAATCGTGTCCGGTGTACGCGGCCGGAACCAGTAGTGGCGCCGTTTCACATCAACGCCCGATTTTCGACGTCTCGCTGTCCACAACTTAATCTATACTGCACGCATGTTATTCGAGCTACCCGATCACGACACGTTGTACGAGGCCCTGGTAAACCGCGACATGCGATTTGACGGCCAGGCTTTTGTGGGCGTGACCTCCACCGGTATCTTTTGCCGCCTGACCTGTCCGGCACGTAAGCCAAAACCAGAGAACTGCCGGTTTTTCGACAATCCGTCCTCGTGTGTTCAAGAAGGATTTCGCCCGTGCAAGCGCTGCAAACCGCTGGGTAAAGAGGCTGCGTTAGAACCAGCTATTGATCTACTTCTTGAGGCTTTGAAGAAAAATCCAGGGCGTCGTTGGCAGGAGCGCGACATTCGACAACTGGGCTTCGATCCGTCAACCGTACGTCGTGCGTTTAAACGCTACTTCGGCACCACGTTTTTGGAAATTGCCCGCCTTACCAGACTGCGTGAAGGGTTTGACACTCTTACCGATGGCGGCAGCGTGATGGACGCACAAATTACCGCCGGTTTCGAATCATCCAGCGCGTTTCGTGCCGCATTCGCAAGACTACTTGGTGACACGCCTGCCAGGTTTACAGGTAAAGAGCTGCTCAAGGCTGACTGGATTGATACACCGCTCGGACCCTTGCTCGCTGTGTGTGACGCAAGCTCGTTGCACTTGCTTGAGTTTATAGACCGCAAAGCACTGCCTAATGAACTTAAGAAACTCAGCAAACTTGTTCGAGGCGAACTGGGGCTAGGACGTTTTGCCACTACCGATCAAATTCAAATGGAGCTAAACGACTACTTCGGCGCCGTTAGCGCAGACTTTAATACTCGCCTTGCTTATCACGGCAGCGCGTTTACTCGCAGCGTGTGGGACAAGCTTCGCAACATTCCGGCCGGGGAAACGCGTAGCTACAGCGACATTGCCAAAGCCATTGGGAACCAGAATGCTGTTCGCGCGGTCGCTCGAGCCAACGGTGCCAATCAAATTTCGCTGGTAATACCGTGTCACCGGGTCATAGGCTCCGACGGCTCGCTGACGGGCTACGGTGGCGGGTTGTGGCGCAAGCAAAAACTGATCGAGCTTGAGCGACAGTACGCCTAGCCAAAGGGCCGTGTGGCAGCTAAATGTTTTCGATTAACTGCCACCAACACCTCTTGGCCGACTATTTTCAGATCAAAAAAGAACGCCTGGTTTACAAAGCGAGCCAATGCTCGCTCACCTGCCAGCCTTCTCACCGATCAGCGAATCTACATTTGGCTCGCTGCCGCGCGTTGGGCAATCACTTTAAGTAGCCCACTGGCAGAATGGTAACCAAGCACCAACTGACCGTCTTCCAGAACAATGCTGGGCGTACTACTCACGTTAAGTTTACGAGAGAGTTTCAAATGCTCATCAATTGGGTGCTCGCAGGTCGCAGCCGCAGGTTGAGTACCACCCATTGCAGCGGTGATGCTCGCTTCAGGGTCGTCGGCACAGGCAGCACTAATACTTTTTT
>QIGP01000204.1 GCA_003228965.1 Gammaproteobacteria bacterium | reverse complement strand
TTTGATCGGGCTGAAATTGGCGATACAAATTCCGATCTGATTTCGCTCGGTGCCAGACGCTACGACCGATGGAAAGGTTTGGGACGTCAACTCTATCTTGAATTTGAAAACGAACTGTTTTCTTTGGGCGATCAAGATGATGTGCGCTCCGAGTTGTTAATATTAGGAGCAAGCCTTGCTTACCAAAAAGTCGATGACGCAATATTCACGCGGCGAGGTCTGACTGCGCGACTGGACATTCATGGTTCCCAGGAAGGTTTACTCTCGGACACGACGTTTGTTCAGGCCACGCTTGCAACCCGGGCCATCTATCCACTAGGTTCAAAATCCCGCTTGCTACTTCGAGCTGACCTTGGTGTAACTGACGTCGATCAGCTCTCCAATCTTCCACCCAGTCAACGTTTTTTCACGGGTGGTGACAGGACAATCAGGGGCTACGGATTTGAAGAGCTATCACCGCAAAACGCAGAAGGGTTGAAAGTCGGAGGGCGGTATCTTTTGGCTTCAAGCGTTGAGGTCGACTATTTTTTCAATGACAAGTACGGAGTGGCTGCGTTTTTCGATCACGGTAACTCGGTCGATTCACTTAGCGATGCGCTTAAAAGCGGATTTGGTATCGGCTTTCGTTATCGCACCCCGATTGGTGTTCTACGCATTGACGGAGCCAGGCCTCTTGATCAGACAGAAGACACGTTCCGTCTCCACGTAAGCCTTGGGCCCGACTCATGAATCACAATCAATCTGTGTGGGTTCGCCGGACAATAATACTCGTGCTTGGTTTAACCGTTACGTTGGTTGGACTGGTGACCTGGCTAGTATGGACCGAAAACGGCGCTCGTCAGCTCATCAAGTTCGCGCTGTCGCAAACGAACGCCGTGGTGGAAGTTGGCGAAATTAGCGGATCCATAGCAGATGGGCTGAGTGTATCGGACATCAATTTCATAGGAGAGAGAATCGAGCTAAGGCTCGACACGGTGGATTTGCAGCTTGATCTATCCGGTGTGTTCAAGAAGCACGTCGTCGTAGAGAGCTTGATCATCCGGAATGTATTAATTTTGACGCCCACCAACCCGACTCCAAATGATCATGCAAAAACCGCAGTGGAGTTACCGTCCAGTATACGACTGCCTTTTGATCTAACGGTTAGTCAGTTTTCGTTAGTGGATGTGAAGGCAGGCTCAAGTGTGCAATCTGCACAGATTGTCATTGATAGCCTTAATTTTAACGGGCAATGGCGAGATACAGAACTCTCGCTGCCGCAGTTTACGGTATCCGCTCCGGCGGCGACTCTTGACGGTACGATTAGCGTAACAACTAAGGCTCCATACCCTCTTTCCTTTGGGTCTGAATCGCAGCTGAAACTGGAAGGATTCGCCAACGCAAATTCGACGATTGCGCTGAATGGCTCGTTGCAACAATTAGATATAAATTTTTCGATCGACCAACCGTATGACGTATTGCTGTCAGGCACTGCTACAGAGATCTTGCAGAGTCCGCAATTTGATTTAGACCTGTCTACGGAGGAGTTCGATCTAGCGGGCATTAACGTAAACTATCCGGAAATGATTGTTTCAGCCGCGTTGACTGTACAGGGCTCGCTCGAGAAAATTGGCGTGAAAGGTCGCATTGACACTGAGCTACCAAAGCTTGGCGCGAGTTCTGCTACTTTTGCTAGCCTTGTATTTACTGATCGCATAGAAATAGCGTCGCTATCGTTACTTTTCAAGGAGATCGAAAACGGATCGAAGCTTGACGCGTCAGGACAAGTTTCGTGGGGCGAGGCTGAGCCAGAAGCTAATTTGATATTTGCGTGGGATCAACTTCAATGGCCACTGCAAGGAGAGCATCTGGTCCGTAGTAAAGATGGACGTGCTATTTTGAAGGGGTCGTTAAGCGACTATTCGGTATCGGTAAGCAGTTCGCTGTCAACCCGCTACGAGACCGACGGAGAAATCAAAGTAGAAGCGCACGGAGTTCCCGACAGAATTGACATTACCTCGATACACGTTGACGCACTGGAAGGTCAGGTTCAAGGTGTTGCAACGCTGTTGCTTAAACCTCATATTTCCGTTTCGGCCAAATTACGAGGCACTGGAATAAACCCCGCCAGCCTGCTGGAAGACTGGCCCGGTAGCCTGGACTTTACTCTTGACGGAACAGGTACAGTGGCGGAAACTGGTTTTAGTGCCACGCTACGTGAACTACAGGGGCAGGGCGAACTTCGCGGCTATCCACTTTCTTTTGGGGGTAGTGCTTTGCTTGCCCCAGGCTCCATTGCCATCGATGGGTTCAATGTAAATTCTGGTCCCACTAAGATACGACTGTCAGGGACTGTGTCCGATTTGCTCGATGTTGACTGGAGCCTGATCAGTACTGACCTCGGATCACTGTGGCCAGGCTTGAGTGGGATAATTGAAAGCAAGGGTGTTGTGTCTGGCCAACCAGATCAACCTCAGCTTACGTTTTCGGTCAAAGGCGAAGAAATAGGCTATAAAGAAATACGGCTCAAAGCCGTTGATGCCGACGTTAATTTCGGCAAGTCCGTTGCAGGCTCGGGCGTTGCACAGATAAACGTTAGCGGTCTTGAATACGGAGCCTACACTTCCGACAGCCTTAAGCTGACCGTCGAAGGTACGCAGGAGCAACACTCAATCGACATTAGCATTGAGGACACTCTTGGCAAGAGTCGCGTTCTATTTGATGGCAATCTGGCCGAACCAAACATATACGCGTTTGACTTGAACAAGATCGATATCGAAGCTAATGAGCTTGGCATATGGTCGCTGCTGCAACCCGTGGCTGGAAGCCTTAACACGGGCAAGGAAAGCAAGCCGACGATCACTTTGCCTGAAACATGCCTGACGCAAAACACCTCCAGGCTGTGCCTGGGTTTGGAGTCTATCGAAAACGGTCTTGCAGCCGACGTAGATTTGGTCGATTTGCCTCTGTCACTGTTGTCACATTTCATTCCGTCGACGATTAAAGCTAGCGGTAAGGTAAACGGTGGCGGCAACCTGAAAATTGATCCGGGCCGGGGGTCTTACGGGAGTATGCAGTTCGATTTTAACGGCCTGCAGTTGCAATCCAAAATTCGCGAGGATATACGAGACTCGACACTCCAGTTTGGTAGTTCTGTCATCAAAGCGAATATAGAACAGTCTGGTGATGTCGTGTTAAACGCCGACTTTCCATTAGTCTCAGGTGGTGGATTCACGTTGTTCGGAAACATTTTGTCCACCAATCAAAAGCTGCTGGCACGACCTGTCACGGGCCGCATGTCCCTGTCTGTCCCATCTGCCGCGTTCATTGCGGACTACTTGCCCCAACTAAGCAAAGCAGAAGGAAGACTTGAAGGTGCCGTCGATTTAAAAGGCTCTCTGCAAAAACCGCAAATACTGGGCAAGCTCGAGCTTAGCGAGGGTGAACTTACATTTGCAGATCCTGGCGTTCAGGCTACCGACGTTGAATTCAGCATCACCGGTAAACCAAATAATAAACTTGTGATAAAGGCGTCGGCCAAGTCGGGTGGTGGCGACATCAGGCTCACCGGAGAATTGGCTCTCAATGAAGGTGAGAGGGTCGGTGAATTAAGAATGAGTGGCACAGGGTTTCAGGTACTGAATACTCAAGAGTTACAATTGTGGGCGACTCCCGATATAACACTTAAATACGCTAACGATCAGTTGGAATTGACAGGTTCCGTACTGATACCTCGAGCGGATATTAATATTGATGATCTACCGCAAGGTACGGTTAAGGTCTCGAAAGATCAGATCATCGTGGGGGAGGGAGAAGAGGCAAGTGTCGACACTATTCCTGTTAGCGCCGAACTCCTGCTGTCGTTAGGCGACAACGTCCACCTCGCCGCATTTGGCCTTGATGCTTTTTTAGGCGGTGAGCTGGAACTGATCGAGAAGACAGGCAAGCCAACAACGGCCACGGGCGAAATACAATTACGCAAAGGTAAATACCAGGCCTACGGGCAAAAGCTCAACATCACTACCGGGCGCCTTGTCTATGCCGGCGGTCCAATCGACCAGCCAGGAGTAGATCTACGCGCGACCCGAATTCCGGTATCTGGAATCGAAGTGGGCGTTAGTGCACGCGGTACGTTAAGCCAGCCCCAGTTTTCCGTTTTCTCAACACCTTCTATGCCGGAGTCCGATCAATTGGCGTACCTGATTTTTGGACGCCCTATCAATGCCGACGCAGGATCTGAAAATACATTAATCACGCGTCTCGCCTTGAGTCTCAGTACGAAAAGTAGTGAGGCGTTCGGTCAAAAACTTGCCGGAGGTCTTGGCGTCGATCAGCTGGGTGTGGAGTCGGATGGCTCGGAAGACTTGTCGCAAGCTTCGCTGGTCATCGGCAAATACCTGTCACCGAAATTGTTTGTAAGTTACGGCATTGGATTATTGGAACCTGTGTCGACCCTGAAACTTGAGTATATCCTTAACAGTAAGTGGCAGCTGGTCACAGAGTCATCAAGTACTCGCAACAGCGCTGACGCACAGTACACGTACGAACGCTAGTCTGAGTGACAGATCGAACAGCGACTCTTGATTCGATCATCGTGACCCGTATTTAGGCCAGGGGATCCAGGTATAATTTGTTGTCACATCCGTGCCGTGCTATTCCTGACAATCAAGCCACTTTGCTTGACTAGTTTCTAAATTATTTACTGTTAATTTCCAGTGCATGGGTGTTCCGCCAATAGTAAGAGCAGGGCATAAACGATTTGCTCTTCCCCGATCGATATCTTTCTTATTCATAAGCCACGCTCCGGTTCAGGGGCTTACTATACTAATATTGACTGCCCGTGTTTTTCAACGGGAAGTTACCTTGGTACGAGTATGAACTGTCTTGCGCCTGCCAAACGGCCTGCATTTTACAGGAAATCAGGCGCTACTATGTGCACTAAACAATTGCGATCGCAATTATAGTGGACAAGATTGCCGCGAGCGTGGCAGCCATTAACGCCATGGGCAGCTGCGTATTCACGTGATCCATTAAGTCACTGCCACAGGCAAGAGATGACAATATGGTGGTATCGGATATTGGAGAACATTGATCACCGAAAACCGCGCCACCCATAATAGCGCCGAAATTCAAGACGAAATATGTGGGATCTGGCGAAATAGAATAGGCCAGGGGCAGGGCAATAGGAAAGATAACCGCGTACGTTCCCCATGACGAACCAATCGAGAAAGCGACTGCCATGCACACAACCATGAGCAATCCCGGTAGCAACCAGGGTGCCTGTCCAATTTGTGCCGCGGTACTTTGAATCACAAACTGGGAGGCACCCAACGATTCAGAAACGGTCCCAAGCGTTACGGCAAGACCTAGTACGATCGCGCCAATAGTGACCCCCTTTATGCCGGTAATCAGGCCTTCAAACGCATCGGCCACGCTCATTCCGCGGCTGATCGATAGCAAGACAGCGCTGACTAGTGCAAGACCAAACGCTTCAAATACCATGGGTGAACCGATCACTAACCAGGGAATGATGGACACGCAGAGAAGCACCACGATGGGAACAATAAAGTCGACCAGCGACGGCGTATAACCAGGCGCAAGAGAGGATTCAGACAGTTCTTTGGCCAGCATGGGCTGCGATCCAGGACCGTCGAGTGCCCCTGTTTCCTTAGCTCTTTTAATAGCCTTACGCATCGCGCGGCCTGTAAAGGGCAGTTTGTCGAAGGCAAACAGTAAAGTGAACAGGACAGCTATCCAGCCGTAAAAATTGTAGGGAATGGCTTTGAGAAACCACCCGATGGCTGATTCATTGTCGGTCACAATAGGCGCTAGCGAGTCTACTGTAATAAGCCCGGCAACATAAATCGGCCAAACGTTAAAGGGAATAATGGTAGCTACCGGAGAGGCTGTTGAGTCGACAACGTAGGCGAGTTCTTCGTGAGATACGTTTTCCCGATCGGAAATGGGTTTGACGGACGTGCCCGTAAGCACTGTGCTAATGGTGCCCCCTTGATGGAACAAGATTCCCATTAGCCAGGAAAAAAATAACGCCGAACGACGCGATTTGACGAATCGCTGTGAAATAACCTCGCCAAAACGACGCGCTCCGCCGTTACGATTCCAGATACCAAGAAGGCCGCCGAGCGCCCAGAGGTACACGAGCAGTATTTGTGCGTACTTCTCAGTTCCCAAACTTGGTACCAGAAATTCATTAATGATATTGAATTTTCCGGTTATTGCGCCGCCAAACAAAACGCCTGTAAATAGTGCAAGCACCACGTTGCGCGTTGCGAAACAAATAGCGAGCGTTGCGACCGCCGGTAGCAAAGACAGGAAGCCGAAATGTCCCTGAGACTCAATAGCCTCGGCATTAAGCGTCGAGCCGTAGTAGGCAACACCGGCCAGTACAAGAATAAGTAGTAGCCAGGTAAAGCGAGCAGGTTTAGCAAACATACATTTTGTCCTATTTGATTAGCGCGTGTAGTACTCGCTTAAGCTTGTGGCAAGATCGTAACCGGTGGCGCATGCCAGGGTCCAGCCAAACATGCCATGTCCTGTATTTAAAAACAGGTTTTCAATTGCGGTTGCGCCCACTCGTGGTTGACCATCAGGTGTCATCGGCCGTAAGCCTCCCCAGCTGTTGGAAACTTCGGCATCGAAATTCGCACCATCCGGGGCTATATCGCGAGCAATTTCTCTGTCCAGGCACCGGCATACACGACAACTGCGTCGCCGACAATGTCATGTCCGTTGCAGCGCACGCCGTCAATTTGGTTGCCTCGGGTGATAAGAGACTGTACATCTTGTCCCATTTCAAAGGTAACCTTTTTGTGGGCCATGAGCCATCGGGCCAGTTCTTCGGTAAATGCACGGGTATCTGCTACTTCGTCGTGTTCACAGTAGACCGCACCTGCATAGGGTCCGGGCATGTGTGCAAGAGCTGGCTCCAGTACGCTTGCCTGCTCAATACTGAGTATTTCTGTCTTACAACCATGTTCGCGTTTGGTGTGATAATTACGGGCGGCTTTGTCGAGTGACTCATTGTCCCGTATTAAAACGAGTTTACCCGCCCGCCGACAAGAAAAGTCCAATGTAACGCTTAACAGCTCTTCCAGCATAGCGGACGAGCGAAGGGCGAGGTTAAGTACTTTGATTGAGTTTTCTTGTGCACGCTTGCCAGTACACTGCCTTAAAAACGACGCTCCCCACTTGAGCAAGTCGGAATTAAATGGATTGGCTATGATTACTGCCGGGTCCAAACCCAGCAGAAAGCGAGGTATTTTTTTCAGGAAGGCGGGGTTCGCCAGAGCGTCTGTAAAGCTGTAAGAAAGTTGCCCACCATTTGCATAGCCTGCCCCCGCCGTTACGTGATCAGCGCGATCTACTACCGTTACATCATGGCCAGCGCGCGCGAGATAATAGGCTGATGTTACTCCAATAACGCCTGCGCCCAAAACAATTACGTGCCCTCTTGATTGTGCATTAAAGAGCCTTTTCCACTTAGTCATGTTAGGAGAAATATCAACAATTTTTCAGTCTTGAATAAGATAGCCTATTTCCGAACCCGTAAGGCCACGTTCAGTATCAGCCAGCACCCTACATGCCGCTTCGAGGTTTTGAGGATTAAATGGCTGAATCCGTTCCATAATTTATTGTGTTAACTTTTGAGTTAAGCGGCCGCCTGAAAGGCGATCCGGTGGAGCCCGCTTGCTGACGGAACGAACTTTAACGTTATGTGAAGAGTTTTAGCCATACCCTTGTAGGACGCCCTATGGTTATCTTCGTCCCTTGGGTAATCTATGGGGTCCTACGTAGTTAGATATCATTGATAACTCACCATGTAAGCCTCTCACTCTCTTCGGAATGGATTAGATTCTCGCTTGATATCTGAGACTACAGGTTTGCCATCGGGGCCAATAGTCTGCAGCCGAATGAGATTTTCAGAAACGGAGATAACTCCGTATTCAGTCGATCGTCCTTTAAAGCTCGGTGGAAAGGCCAGAAAATCAGCTCCATTTCTTAAAGCTGCATGTTGGGACGCGGGATACTGCACTCCAGACTTGCTAAATGATCGTGGTGAAATCGTCGTGTCGGTTTCAGCAATAACAAGTTTTCCATCCTGCAGCGTCCAATCGC